>NZ_JBHWIJ010000094.1:22520-27219 GCF_042732255.1 Kitasatospora sp. NPDC059803
CGCGCGGGGGGGCGGCCGCCCGTCCGATTCACCGGTGCGCGGGGGAGGCGCGCCCGCCGCCCGCCGGGGGGGGGGGGCGGGGGGCGCGGGGGGGGGGGGGGCGGGGCCGGGGGGGGCGGGGCCCGGCGCTGGGTCCGGCGCGGCCGGTGTCGGGGCCGGTGCGGGGGGAGCCGGGTGCGGTCGGGGAGGCCGCGTCGGAGGGCAGAGTCATGGGGGAGCTCTCCTGGGGTCGTACGGACGAGGGTAGAGCGGTCGGCCGCCGATCGGGTGCGGGCGGTCGACGGGGGAGCGGACGCCGTGGGGGGCGTTCCGGCGGGCGGGGTACGGGGGGATCCTGGGGGGTCAGTGCGTGCGGCGGCCGCCGCGCATCGGCCCCGCCCCCCGGACCGCGGCCCCCACCGCGGCCGGCACCCCGGAGGGGGCGGCGCGGGCGGCGGCCCCCGCGCCAGGTCCCGGCCACCGGGACGGCGGCCAGCTCGGCGGCCGGCACCGCGTAGGGGTCGGCCGCCAGGTGCACCAGGTCGGCCCGCATCCCGGGGCGCAGCACGCCCCACTCCGTCTCCTCGAAGGCCTGGTGCGCGACGCCCGCCGAGTACGCCGCGAGTGCCTCGGTGAGGCCGATCCGCTCCTCGGGCAGCCAGCCGCCGGCCGGCAGGCCGTCCGGGGTCTGCCGGGTGACGGCGGTGGCGAGACCGGCCAGCGGCTCGTAGCGGGTGACCGGCCAGTCGCTGCCGAAGGAGACCCGGGCGCCACCGCGCAGCAGGGCGGCGATCTGGTACTGCCGGGCGCCGCGCTCGGGGCCGAGCCGGGGGAGGGTGAGTTCGGTCATCAGCGGGTCGGTCTGGGCCCACAGCGGTTCGAAGTTGGCGATCACGCCGAGTTCGGCGAAGCGGGGCAGGTCGGCCGGGTCGACGAGCTGGACGTGGGCGATCACCGGGCGGCGGGCGCGCAGGCCGTTGCGGCGGGTGGCGGCCTCGACGGCGTCCAGGGCGATCCGGACGCCGTGGTCGCCGATGGCGTGGATGTGCGGCTGGAAGCCGAGCGCGTCGACGGCGGTGACGGCGTCGGCCAGTTCGGCGCCGGTCCAGTTGGCGACGCCGTGGGAGTGCGGGCAGTCGCTGTAGGGCGCCAGCAGGGCGGCCGTCCCGGACTCGACGACGCCGTCGGCGAAGAACTTGACCGCCCGGGCGGTGAGCCGGCCGCGCCCGCCGGCCTCGACCCGCTCCCGGTCGGCGGCCAGGGCGGGGAGCCGTGCGCGCCAGCCGTCCGGTTCGAGCAGCAGCGCGAGCCCGGCCCGGACGGGCAGATCGTGCTCGGCGACGGCGGCGAGCCAGGTGTCGACCTGCGCGGGCTCGATCCAGGCGTCCTGGAGCCAGGTGAGCCCGGCGGCGGCGAGCGCGGCGGTGGTCTCGCGCAGGGCGGCGACCTGCTCGGCGAGCGGGAGCGGCGGGACGAGCGCGAGGACGGGGTTGAGGGCGCCGAACTCGCGCAGGGTGCCGAGCGGGGCGCCGTCCGGGCGGCGGACGATCTCGCCGCCCACGGGGTCGGGCGTGTCCGGCCCGTACCCGGCGCGGCGCAGCGCCTCGCTGTTGGCCCAGCCGGTGTGGTGGTCCATGGTGCGCAGCAGGACGGGCCGATCGGGGACGGCGGCGTCGAGCAGCCGGGCGTCGAACAGGCCGCCCTCGGCGAGCCACGGGTCGACGGCGTCCCCGGTGATCCACTCGGCCTCGGGGTGCCGGGCGGCCCAGGTGCGGACGGCCTCGACGACCTCCTCCAGGCTGGTGCAGTCGCGCACCGGCACGCCGCGCAGCCCGATGGCGCCGATCAGCGGGTGGAGGTGGCCGTCGCCGAAGGAGGGCAGCAGGGCGCCGCCCGCCAGGTCGACGGTCTCGGTGCGGTCGTCGCGCAGGGCGAGCGCCGCGTCGCCGAGGGCGGTGATCCGCCCGGCGGTGACGGCGAGGGCGTGGGTGGCGGGGTGGGCGGGGTCTCCGGTGTGGATCCGGCCGCCGGTGAAGATCGTGTCGGCACGCATGGGGGAGCGTCCTCTCCGGGTCGCGGCAGGCGACGAGGGCGACCTGCCTAAACCGAATGGGGTTCGGTTACCGTAGGCGCGGCACCGGCGGGTGCGGAAGAGTTTTATTGAAAGCCATTCAGTAACGCTTGGGTAACGAT
The DNA here is from genome assembly GCF_042732255.1 of Kitasatospora sp. NPDC059803. NCBI lineage: Bacteria > Bacillati > Actinomycetota > Actinomycetes > Kitasatosporales > Streptomycetaceae > Kitasatospora > Kitasatospora sp. NPDC059803. The sequence continues at coordinate 24,693 of NZ_JBHWIJ010000094.1, forward strand.
GATCTTGAGAATGCTCCCGAAGGCTCCCTGAAGGACTTCCCGAAGGGCCCCCTGGGGACTCCCCGAAAGACGAGGAACCGGCATGGCCAGGCCGCGCACACCCCTGCTGGACCGGCAGCGCATCGTCGACACCGCGCTGCGGCTGGTCGACGAGTCGGGCGACCTCACCATCCCCGGCCTCGCCGGCGCCCTCAAGGTCAGCCCCTCCGCGCTCTACCACCACGTCGCCGGCCGGGCCGAGATCGTCGCCCTGATGCGCGCCGAACTCGTCCGCACCATCGGCGAGCAGTCGATGTGGGACCAGCCCTGGGACGCGGCGCTGCGCACCTGGGCGCACGCCTACCGGGACGCCTTCGCCGAACACCCCGGCATCGTCCGCCTGCTCGCCACCGCCCCGCTCGCCGAACCGTTCATGCACGAGCTGTACGAGCGTGCCGTCGCCACCCTGGAGGGTGCGGGCTTCGCCGCCCGGGACGTGATGGGCGTGATCACCGCCCTGGAGAGCTTCATCCTCGGCTCCGCCCTCGACCTGGTCGCCCCGGACGTCATGGTCGACGCCGTCGACCGTGACGCCACCCCGCGCCTGGCCGACGCCCTCGATGCCGTCCCCGCCGGCCGCGAACGCGCCGACCGGGCCTTCGAGCTGGGCCTCACCGCCCTGATCGCGGGCTACCGGGCGCTGCTGCCCTGACCGCCCTCCGTGCTGGAGCCGGGGCGCGCCGGGGTTGGGTCGCCGCAGTTCCGCCGGGTCCGGTCCCGTTCCTCCATCCGGTTTCTGAGCAGGCGTGATGACCTGCTAATGTTCTTCTCGTCGGGAGGGAAACAAACTCCCGAGCAGGCGTCAGCGGTGCTACCAGAGCACGTCCTACTTTCAGTAGGAAGAGTCCGTGCGACCCGGGCCTGGCGCTCCACCCGAAGGGGCTCGTTCCGTCCAGCGGAACGGGCCCCTTCGTCGTGCCCGGGGCTCCGGCGGCAGTCGGCGTGCGGCGACCCGGTGGTGTGGACCTGTTTGCCCGGTCCCCTATCGCATGCCGGCGGTCGAAACCCTGCCGTGCGGCCGGTTCTCGGCCAAGCTCCCCTGCCAGGTGGTCGGCGGGTGGCGGTGGGCTGCGGTCCGCGACCGTCCCCGGGCCAGCGGGTTCGCCCGGCAGCGGTGGCTGACGCCTTGTCACACCTTGGCCGGAAGTGGACGCTACTGATGTGAATATGCCATTGGAATGTTCGTCATATGGAATCCGGCAGTAGCCTTCCGTGTCGAGCCCGCCACTGCTGGTGGCGGCCCGGCCGTGCCGTGCTGCGCCCGGCTGCCCAGACCCCCTCGAAGGAGCCGGTGTGCCGGGTATCGACGAATGCCTCGCCGGAGCGATGTCGATCTCCGGGGCACGCTCCGCGAGCCTGGTCGACTGGAGCAGCGGACTCGCACTCGGCAGCCTCGGCGAGTGCCCGACCGGTGACCACGAGACCGCGGCCGCCGAGACAACCGACTTGGTACGGGCGGCCGTTGAGAGCCAGACCTTCACCGGGGCGGAGGACCGGCGGTCGCCGTTACAGGACGTCATCGTCACCGCCGGCCGCAGCTACCACCTCATCTGCTTCATCGACACCGTCTTCGACAGCCGCCTCGTCCTCCACCTCTGGCTCGACCGCGCCCAGGGCAACCTCGCCGCCGCCCGCTACCGCCTCCAGGCGCTCGCCGAGGAACTGGTGCTGGGGTGAGCGGGACGCCCATCGCGGCCATCGGGTTTCGGCCAGCACGCCGGACGGGCCGCCCCCGCCGCCCGCGCTCCACCGGGCGGTGGCCCCGATGAACGCCGCGCCCGCCGCCGTCCGCCCGCCCGCCACGCCGCAGACCCCCGGCGAGGCCCTCGGCCTGCTCGCGGCCCGCCGCGCCACCGGCGCCCTGTGCGGCCCGCTCGGCAGCCTGCACCTCGTCGACGGCCAGGTGGCGCACGCCGACTCCCCGCGCGCGCCCGGCCTGGCCGAACTCCTCACCGGCTGCGGCCGGATCACCCCCGGGCAGTGGGCGGAGCTGCTCCGGCTCGACGGCCCGCGCGCCCGGGTCGGTGAGGCACTCGTCGAACGGCGGCTGCTCACCCGGGGCGAGCTCGAACTCGGTCACCTGGGCACGCTCTTCGACGCCGCGTTCTTCGTCCTCGCCGACCGGACCGGCGGCGTCTGGCGGTTCGAGCCCGACGCCCGGCACTGGCTGGGCCCGGTGGCCACGGTCGACCCCGGCCGGCTGCGCCGAGAGGTCGAGCGCCGGGGCCGGCTGCTGGAACGCATCTGGCCCTGGCCGCAGCTCGACACCGCGCCGGTCCGCCCGGTGGTGCCGGTCCCACGGCCGTCGCACCGCCCGCCCGGCCGCCGCCGGCGCGAACTGCTGGACCACGCCGACGGCCGAAGAACCCCGGCGGACCTGGCACGCCTGCTCGGCCGGTCCGGCTTCGGCGTCACGGCGGTCCTCCGCCCCCCCGCCCCCCCCCCGCGGGGCCCCGCCCCCCCGGCCCCCCCGCCCCCCCCCGCCCCC
>NZ_JBHWIJ010000095.1:0-3256 GCF_042732255.1 Kitasatospora sp. NPDC059803
CCGGCAATAACACCCCGGCCCCGGCGGCCGCCCACCAAGGGGCCGCCCACCGCTTCCGCCCCCCCCGGGCCCCGCCCCCCGCGGGGGGGGGGCGGCCCCGGGGCGTTCCAGGACGTGCCAGGGCGCCTCAGGCGTCGGCGGGGGTGCACGCGCCGATGGCGCGGCCGGCCTCGACGGAGGCGCGCTGGGCGTCGCCGGCCCGGATGGCGTCGAGGATGGTGGCGTGGCCGATGTAGCGCTCGGCGATCAGCTCGGGGCCGACGTCGTGCCGCAGGTGGGCGCGGGTGACCTCGCCGAGGTCGGCGTAGACGGCGGCCAGCACGTCGTTGTGGGCGGCGGCGACGACGGCCTGGTGGAACGCGGCGTCGGCCTGGATGAAGTCCTCGGCGTCGCCGGAGTGCCAGGCGCTCTCGCGGCGGCCCAGTGCGGCGTCCAGCAGGCCGAGGTCGCGGTCGGTGCGGCGGGCCGCGGCGAGGCCGGCCGCGGAGGTCTCCAGGGCGGCCCGCAGCTCGGCGACCTGCGCCTGGTCGGCGTCGGCGAAGCGGCGGTGCATGACCCCGGCCAGCTCGCTGGTGGCGAGCACGTAGGTGCCGGAGCCCTGGCGGATGTCGAGCAGCCCGTTGTGGGCGAGGGCGCGGACGGCCTCGCGGACGGTGTTGCGGGCGACGCCGAGCTGTTCGACGAGTGCGGCCTCGGTGGGGATGCGTGAGCCGACGGGCCACTCTCCGGAGGTGATCTGGGCGCGCAGCTGCGCGATCACCTGGTCGGACAGCGGGGTGCGCCTCGGCGAGGACAGCGCCACGGGTACTCCTTGCGGCTACGGTTCGATGGACGGGGCCGGCGGGTGGGAGGGCCGGCGTCCGGTGGGGGTGCGGGTCGGCACATCATGCCAATTCGAAGGTGCGCCAATTCATCCCATCATTCTATGATGGTGCCCATGCCTCCCGCAGCAGACACCACCGCCTCCCCACGAACCGAGGCCCGGCCGCAGACCGAGCGGCCCTCCACGCCCTCCTCCGGCAAGCACCTGGTCTGGCTGTTCGCCATCGCGATCGCCGCCGCCGCCTTCAACCTGCGCCCCGTGGTCACCAGCCTCGGACCGCTGCTCGACCAGGTCCGCGCCGACCTCGGGATGAACCCGACGCTCGCCGGGCTGCTCACCGCCGTCCCGTCGCTCTGCTTCGGCCTGTTCGGCTTCGCCGCGCCCTCGATGGCCCGGCGGATCGGCCCGATCGCCGTGATCACCGCCGGCATGGGCGCGATCACCCTGGGCGTGCTCTCCCGCTCCTTCGCCGGCGGCACCGCGGTGTTCCTGCTGCTGACCGCGCTCGCACTGGCCGGCGTGGCGGTCTCCAACGTGCTGATCCCGGTGGTGATCAAGCGCTACTTCCCGGACAAGGTCGGTCCGATGATCGGCCTGTACTCGATGGCGCTGTCGGCCGGCACCGCGCTGGCCGCCGCCGTCACCGTGCCGATGACCAGCGCGCTCGGCGGCGACTGGCGCTACGGCCTGGGCGTCTGGGCCGGTCTCGCCGCGCTGGCCCTGCTGCTCTGGCTCCCGGTGCTGCTGACCAAGCGCGAGCGCGGCGAGCGCGCGGGCGGGGCGGCCGCCGCCAGGCTGCCGATCACCCGCAGCCGGACGGCCTGGGCGATGGCCTGCTTCTTCGGCCTCCAGGCCACCGGCGCCTACGTGGTGATGGGCTGGATGCCGAAGATCTTCCAGGACGCCGGAGTCGACAAGGGTACCTCCGGGGTGCTGCTCGCGGTGACCATGGTGATCGGCGTGCCGGTCTCCTTCGTGCTGCCCAACCTGGCTGCCCGCCGCGGCGACCAGCGGCTGTTCGTCGTCGTGCTGGCCGCCTGCGGCATCGCCGGGTACGCCGGGCTGGCGCTGGCCCCGGCCGGCGCGTCGTGGCTCTGGGCGGTCCTGGTGGGCCTGTCCAACTGCGCCTTCCCGCTGGTGCTGACGATGATCGGGCTGCGCGCCCGCACCGCCGGCGGGGTCGCCCAGCTCTCCGCCTTCGCCCAGGGCGTCGGCTACCTGATCTCCATCCCCGGCCCGATCCTGATCGGCCGGATCTACCAGATGACCGGTGAGTGGTACGGCCCGCTGGGCTTCCTGGCACTGCTGCTGGTGCCGCAGATGCTGTTCGGCCTGCGGGCCGCGATGGCCCGGCACATCGAGGACGAGGCGGTCCACCCCGTGGCGCAGGTCAAGGCCTGACCAAGGGCCGGCCAACCCCGAGGGGTCGGTGACCGACGGGCGTGTTCGGGGTGGAAGAATCCCGGACATGCCCGTTCTCGATCCCAACCCGACCGACGGCCGCAAGCAGCTCGGCCAGATCGCCCTGGCGATCGCCGGCATCGTGGTGCTGGTGGCGATCATCGCCTCCGTCGCCGCCGCCATAGGCTGATCCGGTCCATCCCCCCCCGCGCACAACCGCCGCTCATCGGCCACCCCCCGTTTATCGGAAGGGCCGGACGAACGGCGGATGATGACACCCGCCACCCCTGCGAGTGGCGGCATCCGGGAGCATCGCGCCCCGGAGCGGCTTTTCTGCCAAGCTTGCTGGGTATGAGCGCCGACACGTCCCGCAGGATCATCGTTCTCCGCCATGCCAAGGCCGACTGGCCCAACGGCGTGGACGACCACGAGCGGCCGCTGGCCGACCGGGGCCGTCACCAGGCCCCGGACGCCGGCCGCTGGCTGGTCGACTCCGGCATCAACCCCGAGTACGTGCTCTGCTCCACCGCGCTGCGCACCCGCGAGACGTGGAAGCTGGCGGCGCACGAGCTGCCGAAGCGGGCCCGCAAGACCGTGTACGAGGACCGGATCTACGAGGCCAGCCCCGGCGAGATCATCGCCGTCCTCCAGGAGACCCCGGAGGAGTACGCGGACGTGGTGCTGGTCGGGCACAACCCCGGCGTGCTGGGCCTGACCCAGGTGCTGGCCGGGGACGCGGGCGACCGGGACGCGCTGGAGCGGCTGCGGCTCGGCGGCTTCCCGACGGCGGCGATCGCGGTGCTCAGCTTCAGCGGCTCGTGGAAGGGCGTCGAGCCGGGCGCGGCCGCGCTGGTCTCGTACTACACGCCGCAGGACTGACCCGGTACGGAGCTCCGGGTTCCGTACGGCTTCGGGCTTCCGGCTCCGGGTTCCGGCTTCGGGCTTCCGGCTCCGGGCTTCGGGCTTCGATGACGACGAGGGGCGGGGGGGGGCCGGGGGGGCGCGCCCCCCGCGGGGGGCGCGGCCGCGGCT
>NZ_JBHWIJ010000095.1:3266-14959 GCF_042732255.1 Kitasatospora sp. NPDC059803
CCCCGGCGGCCGCCCGCGGGGCCGCCCCCCCCCCCCCCCCCGCCCCTCTCGTGCGTCTTCAGGCCTTACTCGGTCAGGCTGCCGTCCACCTCGTCGGCCGCCTCGACCTCCTCCCGGGTGATGCCCAGCAGGTACAGCACAGTGTCCAGGAACGGCACGTTGACGGCGGTGTCGGCGGCCTCGCGCACCACCGGCTTGGCGTTGAACGCCACACCCAGCCCGGCCGCGTTCAGCATGTCCAGGTCGTTGGCGCCGTCGCCGATCGCCACCGTCTGCGACAGCGGCACCTTCGCCTGCTCGGCGAACCGGGCCAGCCAGCGGGCCTTGCCCGCGCGGTCCACGATCTCGCCGACCACCCGGCCGGTGAACTTGCCGTCCACCACCTCCAGGGTGTTGGCGGCCGCGAAGTCCAGCCCCAGCTCCTCGACCAGGTGGTCGGTGACCTGGGTGAACCCGCCCGACACCACCGCGACCTGGAAGCCCAGCCGCTGCAGGGTGCGGATCAGGGTGCGCGCCCCCGGCGTGAAACGGACCTCCGCGCGCACCTTCTCGGTCACCGAGGCGTCCAGCCCGGCCAGCAGCGAGACCCGGGCCCGCAGCGACTCGGCGAAGTCCAGCTCGCCGCGCATCGCCTGCGCCGTCACCTCGGCGACCTCCTCCTCGCAGCCCGCGTGGGCCGCGAACAGCTCGATCACCTCGTCCTGGATGAGCGTGGAGTCGACGTCCATCACCACCAGGCGCTTGGCCCGGCGCTCCAGCCCGGCCGCGACCACCGCGACGTCCACCCGCTGGGCGGCCGCCTCCTGGGCCAGCTCGGCCCGCAGCTCGTCGGTGGCCACACCGGACACGGCCAGCTCGACCGCCGTCACCGGGTACTTGGCGAGCCGGAACACGCGGTCGATGTTGCCGCCCGCCGCGGTGATCCGGGAGGTGAGCGCGGAGACGGCGGCGGAGGTCAGCGGATTGCCGAGCACGGTGACGTGCGAACGGCCCTCGCGGCGGGGCCGGTTGTCGCCGATGCCGGAGAGGATCTCGGCCTGGAGCTTCTGCTCCTCCGCCCAGCGGTGCACGGTGGCCCGCAGACCGCCCTCGGCGCCGGGAGCGGTGGGCGGGGTGACCAGTGCGCAGAGCGTGATGCGGCCACGGGTCACGACCTGTTCGATGTCGATCACGTCGACGGCGAAGCCGGCCAGGGTGGCGAAGAGGCCGGCGGTGATGCCGGGGCGGTCCTTGCCGAACACCTTGACGAGCAGGGTGCGCTCGTCCGCGGTCCGGGGCTGGGCGGCGGGGAGGGGCTCAGCGGCCAGGGGCGATGCGTTCATGGTGCCTCCCACGCTACCCGCCGGCCGGCGGGCCCAGAGCACCCGTCCCACGTCGCGGACGGGTGCCGGGTAGCAGCCTGGTCACAGTCACCCGGGGTGACTTTTATTGGCGGTCAGCAGGCTGGAATGATTCCCCCCGTCAGTTTCGGAAACATCGCACCCCTGGTCGGGGGCACAATTCGGGGGAACCGAGAGAGCGGGGCAGGCGCGCAGTGCCGCAACTCGTCATCGATATCAACGGACAGCAGCGGACTCTGGAGCCCGGGCGGTCCTACACCATCGGGCGCAACCCGCAGTCGGACTTCCCGTTCGACGACGCCAGGGTCTCCTGGCACCACGGGACCATCACCTTCAACGGCAGCGGCTGGCAGCTGGACGACCACGGCAGCACCAACGGCACCTACACGGCCGGTGCCCGGACGATGCAGGCCCAGTTGTTCCCCGGCGCCGTCGTCAACCTCGGCAACCCGGAGAACGGACCCCGGCTCGGCTTCTCCGCGCCCGCCCACGCCACCCCGCACGCCGCCGCCCCGCAGGCTCCCGCCTGGCACGAGGCCGCCACCAGCCGCAGCGCCGCGCCGACGCCCCAGCCGCCGGCCCCGCAGCAGGGCTGGTCGCCGCAGGCCCCCTACCCGCCGCAGCCCGAGCAGGCCTGGGCGGGCCGACCCCAGCCGCCGTTCCCGCAGCAACAGCAGCAGCACGCGCCCCAGCCCCAGCAGGGCGGCTTCCCGCAGCAGCAGGCCTTCCCGCCCGACCCGCAGGACGGCGCCGGCCCGCAGCCGACGATCATCCGCAACCTGACCGCCGCCATGCGCACCGTCCGGATCGGCCGCGCGCTCGACAACGACGTCGTGGTCTCCGACCTCCAGGTCTCCCGCCACCACGCCGAGCTGCGCCAGCTCCAGGACGGCCGCTACGAGATCGTCGACCTCGGCAGCCACAACGGGATCTTCCTCAACGGCCAGCGGGTGCAGCGCCAGCTGATGGGCCCGCAGGACCGGCTGACCGTCGGCCACTCCAGCTTCGTGCTGGTCGGCGACCAGCTGCAGGAGTTCGTCGACACCGGCGCGGTCTCCTTCTCCGCCCGCCACCTGACCGTCGAGGTCGAGCACAAGGGCGCCAAGAAGATCCTGCTCGACGACGTCAGCTTCGGCGTCCCGGAGAAGTCCCTGGTCGCCGTCATCGGCCCGTCCGGCTCCGGCAAGTCGACCCTGCTGCGCGCCCTCACCGGCTACCGCCCGGCCGACCGCGGCGAGGTCCTGTACGACGGCCGCAACCTCTACAAGCAGTTCGCCGAGCTCCGCTCGCGCATCGGCCTGGTGCCGCAGTCCGAGATCCTGCACAAGGAACTCACCGTCCGCACCGGCCTCAAGTACGCGGCCCAGCTGCGCTTCCCCGGCGACACCGAGGCGCGCGAACGCGCGGCCCGGATCGACGAGGTGCTGTACGAGCTGCGCCTGGACAAGCGCGCCGACAACAAGATCACCGCGCTCTCCGGCGGCCAGCAGAAGCGCGTCTCGGTCGCCCTGGAACTGCTCACCAAGCCGTCGCTGATCTTCCTGGACGAGCCCACCTCGGGCCTCGACCCGGGCATGGACCGCGAGGTCATGCAGATGCTGCGCGGTCTCGCCGACGACGGCCGCACCATCCTGGTCGTCACCCACTCGGTGGCCGAACTCGCGCTCTGCGACCGGCTGCTGGTGATGGCGCCGGGCGGCGCGGTGGCCTACTTCGGCCCGCCGGACGAGGCCCTGCACTTCTTCGGGTACGAGACCTGGGCGGACGTCTTCCAGGCCTTCGAGAACTACCCGGACCACGACTGGGCCGGCCGCTACCGCGGCTCGGTGCACTACCAGCAGTACTCCGCCCCCGACGTGGAGTCGGGCGAGGTGCAGCACGCCCAGGTCGCCCAGGAGGCCGTCCGGCCGCCGAAGCCGCAGAGCTGGGGCTCGCAGCTGTGGACGCTGATGCGCCGCTACATGTCGGTCCTCGCCTCGGACCGCGGCTTCCTGGCGCTGTCGGTGCTGCTGCCCGCCGTCATCGGCGCGGTCAGCGTGCTGGTCCCCAACGGGGCGGGCCTCGCGCCCAACCCGAACACGCAGCTCCACCTCAACAGCGGGGCCGCGACGATTCTCATGATCCTGGCGATCGGAGCCTGCTTCTCCGGAGCGGCCAACTCGGTCCGCGAGCTGATCAAGGAACGGGCCATCTACGAACGGGAACGGGCCACCGGGCTCTCCCGCTCGGCGTACATGATGTCCAAGATCATCGTGCTGGGCTTCTTCAGCGTGATCCAGGGTGCCATCGTCGCCGCGGTCGGCTTCCTGCCGCGCAAGCTCCCCGAGCACGGCCTGATCGTCAAGGACCTGCCGATCATCGAGATGACCATCGGCATGATCCTGCTCAGCTTCACCGCGATGATGTTCGGCCTGATGATCTCGGCCCTGGTCAAGACCGCCGAGAAGACCATGCCGCTGCTGGTCATGTTCGCCATCATCCAGGTCGTCTTCACCGGCTGCCTGTTCCAGCTCTTCGGCAAGCCCGGCCTGGAGCAGGCCGCCTGGCTGATGCCGGCCCGCTGGGGCACCGGCATCGTGGCCACCACACTGGACCTGTCCAAGCTCATGGGCCCCTGGAACAAGGACTTCCAGAACCCCCAGTACGACCCGCTGTGGACCAGCAGCGTCGCCCAGTGGGCGATCGACGCGGGCGCGCTGATCGCGATCTCGATCGTCATCGGCGTCATCGTCACCCGGCTCCAGCGCCGCCACGAGCCCGAGGTCATGCAGAAGGGCTGACCCCCTTCGCCCCGCCCGCCGAGGGGCGGCCCTCCCGTCACCGGAGAGCCGCCCCTCCTCCATTGCGCGGGCCCCGAGTCCTAGGTCCCCGGACCTGCGCCCACCCCGGCCGCGGACCGACGCGGCGGCGCCCGCTGCGGCGGTAGTTTGGCGGTATGCCCAGCACGCCCAGCGACCGCCGGAGCCCGGCCGGCCCGCACCTCGACCTGCGCGGCCCCGCCCGCCCGATGCCCGGCTGCGACCCCTGCCTGGCCGGCATCGAGGCGGTCAGCCAGGCGCTGCTCGCGATGAGCCGGCACCTGGAGGTCCGCGAGGTGCTGCGCCGCATCACCGCCTCCGCCCGTGACCTGCTCGGCGCCGAGTACGCGGCCCTGGGCGTGCCCGACGACCACGGCGGCTTCGCCCAGTTCGTCGTCGACGGCGTCACCGACGAGCAGTGGCGGGCGATCGGCCCGCTGCCCCGCCAGCACGGCGTCCTCGCCAAGATGCTGCACGAGACCGGCCCCACCCGGCTCGCCGACGTCCGCAAGGCCCCGGCCTTCGGCGGCTGGCCGGCCGCCCACCCCGAGATGGACGCCTTCCTCGGCATGCCCATCCTGGACGCCGAGGCCGCCGAGGACGAACCGCAGGTCACCGGCGTCATCTTCCTCGCCAACAAGCGCGGCGGCGGCCTGTTCACCGACCACGACGAGGAGCTGCTGCGGATACTCGCCGCGCACGCCGCCCTCGCCCTCTCCAACGCCCGCCTGTACGAGCGCAGCCGCGAACTCACCCTGGCCGGCGAACGCGCCCGCATCGCCCACGACCTGCACGACGCCGTCGCGCAGAAGCTCTTCTCGCTGCGGCTCACCGCCAAGGCCGCCGCCACGCTCGTCGACCGCGATCCGGCCCGGGCCCGCGCCGAACTCGCCGAGGTCGCCCGGCTCGCCGCCGAGGCCGCCGACGAACTGCGCGCCGTCGTCGTCGAACTGCGCCCCGCCGCCCTGGAGGAGGACGGGCTGAGCGCCACCCTCGCCTCCCAGGTGCAGGTCCTCGACCGGGCCCACACCGCGGACGTCGCCTTCGCCGCCGACGGCGTCCGCGCCCTGCCGCCCGCGCAGGAGGCCGCGCTGCTGCGGGTCGCCCAGGAGGCGCTGCACAACGCGCTGCGCCACTCCGGCGCGGGCCGCGTCACCGTCACCCTGGCCGGCACGCCCGGGCGCGGCGCCGTGCTGCGGGTGCGCGACGACGGGCACGGCTTCGACCCCGAGTCCGTCCGCCGGGCCGGGCGCCACCTCGGCCTGGCCTCGATGCGCGACCGCGCGGCCGCCGTCGGCGGCACGCTCACCCTGGAGTCCGCCCCCGGCCGGGGGACGCTCGTCGAGATGGAGGTCCCCGGTGCCTGACCGCACGCCCGACCGCACGCCGTCGATCCGCGTCCTGCTGGTCGACGACCACCAGGTGGTCCGCCGCGGGCTGCGCACCTTCCTGGAGGTCCAGGACGACATCGAGGTGGTCGGGGAGGCCGCCGACGGGGCCGAGGGCGTCGAGCGCGCCCGAGAACTCGACCCCGACGTCGTCCTGATGGACCTCAAGATGCCCGGCGTCGACGGCATCGAGGCGCTGCGCACGCTCAAGGGCGAGGGCAGCCGGGCCCGGATCCTGATCGTCACCAGCTTCACCGAGCACCGCACGATGGTCCCCGCGCTGCGGGCCGGCGCCGCCGGGTACGTCTACAAGGACGTCGACCCGGAGGCGCTGGCCGGCGCGATCCGCTCGGTGCACGCCGGCCACGTCCTGCTCCAGCCCGAACTGGCCGAGGCGCTGCTCGCCGACGACGGCCCGCGCGCCCCGCAGGGCCGCGGCGGCACCCTCACCGAACGCGAGCGCGAGGTCCTCGGCCACATCGCCGACGGCCGCTCCAACCGGGAGATCGCCCGCAGCCTGCACCTGTCGGAGAAGACGGTGAAGACCCACGTCTCCAACATTCTGATGAAGCTGGACCTGGCGGACCGGACCCAGGCGGCCCTGTGGGCCGTCCGCAACGGCGAGGCGCGGGACAGCGGCCCGTCCTAGCGGTCCGCGTGCTCCCGGTAGCTCAGCGGTCCGCGTGCTGAGCAGCTCTCGTACTCAGCGGTCCTCGCGCTCGTCGACCAGCGCGTTGTACGCCGCCACCTGCGCCCGCCGGGCGGTGCGCCGCAGCGGCGCCAGCACCGCCTGCCGCGCCGCCATCTCGGAGGCGCTGACCGCCGCGCCGTGCCCGCCCGCGGCGATCGCCAGCAGCGCCGACACCTGCCGGGCCGACTCCAGCACCCGCACCGCACGCGGCGGGTACCCGGGCGCCAGCAGTTCGGCGTGCCCGCGCCGGCGGTACGCCTCCAGCGCCCGCAGCGCCTCCGGCCCGGCGCCCGCCACGTCCAGCCGGGTCAGCAGGAGCGTCGCCTCGCGCAGCCCGTCGGCCAGCTCCCGTTCGGCCTCGTGCAGCGACGGGACGTCGGCCGGCGGTGTGTCGTTGGTCTCAAGGCAGCGCCACAGCACCGTCGCCGAACGGTCCCCGGCCGGGCCGAACACCTCCACCTCCGGCACCAGTCCGAGCGGGACGCCCACCGCCAGCACCGCCTCCCCGACGCCCATCGCCCGCTCGTTGAACGGCGCCGGACCGGTCAGCCCCAGCGGGTGCCCGGCGGACGGCAGCGCCAGTCGCAGGCCCTTCACCCCGAGCACCCGAAGCCGTCCCAGTGCCCAGGTGAGGCCGTGCCGTTCGCCCGGCCCGTCCCCGGGCAGCCCGGTCACCCGGTGGCTCTCGTCGTCGCCCAGCACGGCCGCGGCGGCGTTGTCCGGCGGCACCAGACCGGCCAGCAGGGCGTTGCCCCACGCGGTCAGCCGCCCCGAACGGGGTTCTTCGTACGGATTGTCGGGAGGAGTCGCGAGCATCCGGCCAGCCTACGGAATCGGCGGTCATCCGCGTGGCGTAGGTTTGCCCATGCGTGTGCGGCGCACCCACCCCGTGCCCACCGGCTGCCGGAGTAGGCTCGCCGCCCGCACCGACGGCCGAAATTCTTGTATTGGGGAAGGCGTAGGCATGAGCGACGTGCTGGAGCTGGTGGACGTATCCGTGGTCCGGGAGGGACGCGCGCTGGTCGACCAGGTCTCGTGGTCCATCTCCGAGGGGGAGCGCTGGGTCATCCTGGGCCCCAACGGCGCCGGGAAGACCACCCTGCTGCAGATCGCCGCCACCTACCTGTTCCCGACCGCGGGCAAGGTGTCGGTGCTGGGCGAGAAGCTGGGCGAGGTCGACGTCTTCGAGCTGCGCTCCCGGATCGGCCTGGCCGGCGCCGCCATGTTCGACAAGCTGCCGGCCGAGCAGACGGTGCTGCAGACCGTGCTGACCGCCGCCTACGGCATGACGGTCAGCTGGCAGGAGACCTACGAGCAGTTCGACGAGTCCCGCGCGCTCGCGCTGCTCGACCGGATGGGCATGTCCAACCTCACCGGCCGCAAGTTCGGCACCCTCTCCGAGGGCGAGCGCAAGCGCACCCTGATCGCCCGCGCCCTGATGACCGACCCCGAGCTGCTGCTGCTCGACGAGCCCGCGGCCGGCCTGGACCTCGGCGGCCGCGAGGACCTCGTCCGCCGGCTCGGCGCGCTCGCCCAGGACGAGTTCGCCCCGGCCATGGCGATGGTCACCCACCATGTCGAGGAGATCGCGCCGGGCTTCACCCACGTCCTGATGATCCGCCAGGGCAAGGTGCTCACCGCCGGTCCGATCGACACCGAGCTGACCGCCCGCAACCTCTCCAAGTGCTTCGGCCTACCGCTCACCCTGGAGCGCCACGGGGACCGCTGGTCCGCGCAGGGCCTGCCGCTGGGCTGAGCCCCCGTCCGCGCCTCGCACACGCCTCGCACGCACCTCGCACGCTCCGATGTCGTCGGGTTTCCGGGGACCGGTCGCACGCGCGACCGGTTTCCGCCCCACGACCTGCGGGAACTGTCCGCCTCGAAGGCCCTTCGCTCCCTAGGATGGACACGTGGACAGCTGGATCTGGTGGCTCCTGGCCGCCGTCGGGCTCGGCATACCGCTGGTGCTGACCGCGATGCCGGAGTTCGCCATGTTCGCGATCGGTGCGCTGGCGGCCGCCGGGGTGGCCGGGCTGGGCGGAGGCGCGGTCTGGGAGACCCTGGTCTTCATCGCGGTCTCGGTCTCGCTGCTGGTCTTCGTCCGCCCGATCGCCTACCGGCAACTGCGGCAGGGCCCGCACATCAAGATGGGCATCGAGGCGCTCCAGGGCGCCACCGCGGTCGTCGCGGAAACCGTCGACGGGGAGGGCGGACGGATCAAGCTGAACGGCGAGATCTGGTCGGCCCGCGCGCTCCACCCGGACAGCGTGTACCAACCGGGGCAGCAGGTCGACGTCGTCGAAATCCAGGGCGCGACCGCCCTGGTCGTCTAGGGGAGAGTCCGTGGAACCCGTCCTTATCGTTTTGGTCGTCCTGGTCGTGGTGGCCTTCATCGCGCTGATCAAGACGATCCAGGTCATCCCGCAGGCCAGCGCCGCGATCGTGGAGCGCTTCGGCCGCTACACCCGGACGCTCAACGCAGGCCTGAACATCGTCGTCCCGTTCATCGACCGGGTCCGCAACCGGATCGACCTGCGCGAGCAGGTCGTGCCGTTCCCGCCGCAGCCGGTGATCACCCAGGACAACCTGGTGGTCAACATCGACACGGTGATCTACTACCAGGTCACCGACCCGCGCGCGGCCACCTACGAGGTCGCCAGCTACATCCAGGCCATCGAGCAGCTGACCGTCACCACGCTGCGCAACATCATCGGCTCGATGGACCTCGAATCCACCCTGACCTCGCGCGAGGTCATCAACGCCGGTCTGCGCGGCGTCCTGGACGAGGCCACCGGCAAGTGGGGCATCCGGGTCAACCGCGTCGAGCTGAAGGCGATCGAGCCGCCCACCTCCATCCAGGACTCGATGGAGAAGCAGATGCGCGCCGACCGTGACAAGCGCGCCGCGATCCTCACCGCCGAGGGCCAGCGGCAGGCCCAGATCCTCAAGGCCGAGGGTGAGAAGCAGGCCGACGTGCTCCGGGCCGAGGGTGAGGCGCAGGCCGCGGTGCTGCGCGCCGACGGTGAGGCGGCCGCGATCCGGACGGTCTTCGAGGCCATCCACGACGGCGACGCCGACCAGAAGCTGCTCGCCTACCAGTACCTGCAGACCCTGCCCGAGCTGGCCAAGGGCGACTCCAACAAGCTCTGGATCATCCCCAGCGAGGTCGGCGACGCCCTCAAGGGCCTCGGCGGCGCCTTCGGCGGGCTGACCGGAAACCCCGGCATCAACGGCGGCGCGGTCGCCGCCCCGAGCGTGCCGCCGGCGGCCCCCGCGGCCACCCAGGTGCCGCTCGACCCGGCGGCTGGCCCGCGCCCGGTGGACACCGAGAAGGGTGCCGCCCGCCCCCGGGTGGACCCGGCCCGTGAGTACCGCAAGATCGACCCGGAGTGACCGGCTGAACCGTCCGGCCCCGGGGGGGGGCGCCCCCCCCCCAAAGCCTACGTTGCTGCAGCGGCGTTAGCCTACTGCCTGCTCACGGTAGCGCACGATCTTGACGAACTCGTCGGCGTCCAGCGAGGCACCGCCGATCAGGCCGCCGTCGATGTCGGGCTTGGCCATCAGACCGGCCGCGCTCGACGACTTCACCGAACCGCCGTACAGCACGCGGACCTTGTCGGCCAGCTCGGCGTCGTACAGCTCGGCGATCCGCCTGCGGATGGCGGCGCAGACCTCCTGCGCGTCCTCCGGGGTGGCCACCTCGCCGGTGCCGATCGCCCAGACCGGCTCGTAGGCGACCACGATGGACTCGGCCTGGTGGGCCGGGATGTCCGCCAGGGCGCCGTCCAGCTGGGCGAGGGTGTGCTCGACGTGGGTGCCGGCCTTGCGGACGTCCAGCGGCTCGCCGATGCACAGGATCGGGGTGATCCCGGCCCGGTAGGCGGCCTTGACCTTGGTGTTGACGATCGCCTCGTCCTCACCGTGGTACTGGCGGCGCTCCGAGTGGCCGATCACCGCGAAGGTGCACTTCAGCTTGGCCAGCATCGGGCCGGAGACCTCGCCGGTGTAGGCACCGGAGTCGTGCTGCGAGATGTCCTGCGAGCCGTACTTGATCTTCAGCTTGTCGCCGTCGACCAGGGTCTGCACCGAACGCAGGTCGGTGAACGGCACCAGGACGGCGACCTCGACGGCCGCGTAGTCCTTGTCGGCCAGCGCGAAGGCCAGCTTCTGGGTGTGCTGGATGGCCTCAAGGTGGTTGAGGTTCATCTTCCAGTTGCCCGCCATCAGCGGGAGACGCTCAGTCATTGCTTTCAGCCTTCCAGGGCGGCGAGACCGGGGAGGGTCTTGCCCTCCAGGTACTCGAGGCTGGCGCCACCGCCGGTCGAGATGTGTCCGAATGCGTTCTCGTCGAAGCCCAGGATGCGGACGGCCGCGGCGGAGTCGCCGCCGCCGACCACGGTGAACGCGTCGCTGTCGAGCAGCGCCTGGGCCACGGCCTTGGTGCCGTTCGCGTAGTCAGGGTGCTCGAAGACACCCATCGGGCCGTTCCAGAACACGGTGCCCGCGTCGGCCAGCTTCGCCGCGTACAGCTCGCGGGTCTTCGGGCCGATGTCCAGGCCCTCCTGGTCGGCCGGGATCGCGTCCGCGGCGACGAGCGAGGGGTTGGCCGGGGCCTTGGTCTTGAGGTCGGGGAACTCCGCCGACACCAGGACGTCCACCGGCAGGACGAACTCGACGCCCGTCGCCTCGGCGCGCTTCAGGTAGTCCAGGACGACCGGGATCTGGTCCTCCTGCAGCAGCGAGATGCCGACCTCGTGGCCCTTGGCCTTGAGGAAGGTGTACGCCATGCCGCCGCCGATCAGGATCCGGTCGGCCTTCTTCAGCAGGTTGTCGATCACGCCGAGCTTGTCGGAGACCTTGGCGCCGCCGAGCACGACCACGTACGGGCGCGCGACCTCCTCGGTGAGCTTCTTGAGCACACCGACCTCGGTGGCGATCAGGTCGCCGGCCGCGTGCGGCAGCAGGCCGGGCAGGTCGTAGACCGAGGCGTGCTTGCGGTGCACGGCGCCGAAGCCGTCGCCGACGTACAGGTCCGCGAGGGCGGCCAGCTGCTCGGCGAAGGCCTTGCGCTCGGCGTCGTCCTTGCTGGTCTCGCCGGCGTTGAAGCGCAGGTTCTCCAGCAGCGCGACCTCGCCGTCGCCCAGCGCGGCCACGGTGGACTCGGCGCTCTCGCCCACGGTGTCGGTGGCGAAGGCGACGTTCTTGCCGAGGATCTCGCCGAGGCGCACGGCCGCCGGGGCCAGCGAGAACGTCGGGTCCGGCGCACCCTTCGGGCGGCCGAGGTGGGAGGCGACGACGACCCGGGCGCCGCGCGCGACGAGCTTGGCGATGGTCGGGGCGGCGGGGGGGGGCCGGCCGGGGGGGGTGGTGGGCGGCCCCGCGGGGGGGCCGGGGGGCCCCCCGCGCCCCCGGCGCCCCGGCCCGCGGCGCCGGGGCGGCCGCCCCGCCCCGCGACCCGGTCCCGCTCGGCGGTGCC
>NZ_JBHWIJ010000095.1:14969-27151 GCF_042732255.1 Kitasatospora sp. NPDC059803
CACCCCCGGGCCGCCCCGCGCGAGGTTCTTGGGTTTGGGGGGGGCGCGCGCACGGATCCGGCCGTCGTCGGTGATCGTGGTGCCGTCCAGCGGGACGTTCAGGTCGGCACGGACGAACACGCGCTTGCCGGCGACGTCGAGGTCTTCGATGGTCTTCACGGGGATTGGCTCTCCTGGGGAGATGGTTGATGCGCAGAGGCGGCACGGCGCAGGGGCCGCCTGGGAAAGTCCTGGTGCGCAGAGCGAGGGCCCGGTCGGCACAGTGCGCCAGCCGGGCCCTCGCCCCTACATCACGTCAGCTCCCGCTGCGTCAGAGCTGGCCGCCGACGAGGGAGGTCAGGTTGACGAGGCGGTTCGAGTAGCCCCACTCGTTGTCGTACCAGCCGAGCACCTTGACCTGGTTGCCCTGGACCATGGTGAGCTGGGAGTCGAAGATGCAGGAGGCCGGGTCGTTGACGATGTCCGAGGAGACGATCGGGTCCTCGGTGTAGGTCAGGATGCCCTTGAGCGGGCCCTCCTGCGAGGCCTTCTGGAAGGCGGCGTTGACCTCGTCCTTGGTCACCTCGCGCTCCAGGGTGACGACCAGGTCGGTGATGGAGCCGGTCGGGACCGGGACGCGCAGCGAGGTGCCGTCCAGCTTGCCCTTCAGCTCCGGCAGGACCAGGGCGGTCGCCTTGGCGGCACCGGTCGAGGTCGGGATGATGTTCTGCGACGCGGCACGGGCGCGGCGCAGGTCCTTGTGCGGGAAGTCCAGGGTCACCTGGTCGTTGGTGAACGCGTGGACGGTCGTCATCAGGCCCTTGACGATGCCGAAGTTCTCGTGCAGCACCTTGGCCATCGGCGCCACGCAGTTGGTGGTGCAGGAGGCGTTGGAGATGATCGAGTGGTTGGCGGCGTCGTACTTGTCCTCGTTGACGCCCAGGACGATGGTGACGTCCTCGTCGCTCGCGGGCGCCGAGATGATGACCTTCTTCGCGCCGGCGGCGAGGTGCTTCTTCGCGGCCTCGGCCTTGGTGAAGATGCCGGTGGACTCGACGACGATGTCGGCGCCCAGGGCGGCCCACGGCAGGTTGGCGGGGTCACGCTCGGCGCTGACCTGGAAGGTCTTGCCGTCGACGGTGATGCTGTCCTCGGTGTGCGAGACCTCGCCCGGGAAGGTGCCCAGGGTGGTGTCGTACTTGAGCAGGTGAGCCAGGGTCTTCGTGTCAGTGAGGTCGTTGACACCGACGATCTCGATGTCCGCGCCCTGCGCCTTGACCGCGCGGAAGAAGTTGCGGCCGATGCGGCCGAATCCGTTGATGCCTACCCGGATCGTCACGAACCGATCTCCTCGTTAGGTACGCCGGAGCTAAGCCGACGGGGGTGAGATTTGGGAAGTCCCCGACCGCCTATGACCCTACCCCTCCCAGGCCTGGGAGGGCACATCGCGCCACGTGCGACGACCTGGCGTGGCGCGAAATCAGGCCGACCGTCCTTGGCGGTCAGGGCAGTTGGTCCCGGCCAGTGGTCTCTACCAATTTGCGCACACCGGGCGCGTCCGGGTATCCCGTCCGGACACGGCGGCGGCCGGTGCCCGGAATCCGGACACCGGCCGCGGAACAGCCACTTGGTGCGGTCAGTTCATCGCCATCTCGTCGGTGAGGTTGGCCTCGGTGCTCGGCAGGCCGAGCTCGGAGGCCCGCTTGTCGGCCATCGCCAGCAGGCGGCGGATCCGGCCGGCCACCGCGTCCTTGGTCAGCGGCGGGTCGGCGAGCGCGCCCAGCTCCTCCAGCGAGGCCTGCTTGTGCTGCATCCGCAGCTGGCCGGCCGCGGCCAGGTGCTCGGGCACCTCCTCGCCGAGGATCTCCAGCGCCCGCGCCACCCGGGCGCCGGCCGCCACCGCGGCGCGGGCCGAGCGGCGCAGGTTGGCGTCGTCGAAGTTGGCCAGGCGGTTGGCGGTGGCCCGGACCTCGCGCCGCATCCGGCGCTCCTCCCAGGCGAGCACCGACTCGTGCGCGCCGAGCCGGGTCAGCAGCGCGCCGATCGCGTCGCCGTCGCGGATCACCACCCGGTCCACGCCGCGCACCTCACGGGCCTTGGCCGGGATGCCGAGCCGGCGGGCCGCGCCGACCAGGGCGAGGGCGGCCTCGGAGCCGGGGCAGGTGATCTCCAGCGAGGAGGAGCGGCCCGGCTCGGTGAGCGAGCCGTGCGCCAGGAAGGCCCCGCGCCAGGCCGCCTCGGCGTCGCAGGTGGCCCCGGAGACGACCGCCGGGGGCAGCCCCCGGATCGGCCGGCCCCGGCCGTCCACGAGGCCGGTCTGGCGCGCGAGCAGTTCGCCGTCCTTGACCACCCGGACGACGAAGCGGCTGCCGCGCCGCAGTCCGCCGGGGGCCATCACCACGAGGTCGGAGGAGTGTCCGAAGATCTCCAGCAGGTCCTTGCGCAGCCGCCGCGCCGCCGCGCCGGTGTCCAGCTCCGCCTCGATCACGATCCGGCCGCTCACGATGTGCAGCCCGCCCGCGAACCGCAGGATCGCCGACACCTCCGCCTTGCGGCAGCAGGCCCTGGTGACCGGGAGCCGGCTGATCTCGTCCTTCACCGCTGGAGTCATCGCCATGGCCCGATCCTTCCATGTGTCCGGAAAATCCGGTCGTACGCGGCGGCCAACAGCTCCGGGTCGTGTCGCGGGGTGCCGTCGGTGCGGGCCACCCTGCCGAGGACCAGGGCTGCGCCCATCCGCTCGGCGGCCTTCTCCAGACCGGCCAGGTCCGCCTGGCCGAAGGCGCCGCCGGTGACGGCCCGCTCGTCCACCAGGATCGCATCCACCGCGAGGCCCGGGGCGTGGTCGGCGATGACCTCCAGGTGGCGCTGCGGGGTGAAGCCCTCGGTCTCGCCGGGCTGCGGGGCCAGGTTCAGGGTGAGCAGGCGGCGGGCGCGGGTCTCGGTGAGCGCCTTGGCCAGCTCCGGCACCAGCAGGTGCGGCAGCACGCTGGTGAACCAGGAGCCGGGCCCGAGCACCACCCAGTCCGCCTCCCGGACGGCGGTGACCGCCTCCGGGACGGCCGGCGGCCCGTCCGGCAGCAGCCGGATCGACTGCACGGTGCCGGGCGTGACCGCGACGTCGGCCTGGCCGCGGACGGCCGACAGCTCGCCGGGGCGCTCCGGGTCGTGGCCGCGCACGGTCGCCTCGATGTCCAGCGGCACCGCCGACATCGGCAGCACCCGGCCCTGGACGTTCAGCAGCCGGCCGACCCAGTCCAGGGCGGCCACCGGGTCGCCGAGCTTCTCCCAGAGCGCGACGATCAGCAGGTTGCCGACCGCGTGGCCGCCCAGCTCACCGGTGCCGGTGAAGCGCTGCTGGATCACCTCGGACCAGGTGCGCCCCCAGTCGTCGTCCCCGCACAGCGCGGCCAGCGCCTTGCGCAGGTCGCCGGGGGGCAGCACGCCCAGCTCGGTGCGGAGCCGGCCGCTGGAGCCGCCGTCGTCGGCGACGGTGACCACGGCGGTCAGGTCGCTGGTGAGCCGGCGCAGCGCGGAGAGCGAGGCGGACAGGCCCTGGCCGCCGCCGAGCGCGGTGATCCGGGGGGCCGGGTTGGCCCGGGCGGGGCTGCTGCGCGGCCGGCTCGGGACCGGCGGCCGGGCCGGGCCACCCGCCCGGTCGGCACTCCTGTTCTGCGGCTGCCGCCCGGGCACATATCCCGCCACACTCACCTCGCGTTCCTCGCCGCGGCCACCGGCCCCGCCGGCGGCCCGGCTAGGAGGCGGCGGTCACTCCCGTCCCATGTCACGGTGGACGAGCACCGTCTCCACTCCGTCGGCGATGAGACGCTTGGTCAGGCGCTCGGACATCGCGACGCTGCGGTGCTTGCCACCGGTGCAGCCTACGGCAAGCGTCATGTAGCGCTTCCCCTCGCGGCGGTACCCCTCGGTGATGATGCGCAGGAGATCGGCGTAGCCGTCCAGGAACTCGTTGGCGCCGGGCTGCTGGAACACGTAGTCGGCGACGTCCGCGTCGGTGCCGGTACGGGCGCGCAGCTCGGGCACCCAGTGCGGGTTGGGCAGGAAGCGGCAGTCCACCACCAGGTCGGCGTCGACCGGCAGGCCGTACTTGAAGCCGAAGGACATCACGGTGGCGCGCAGCTCGGGCTCGTCGTGGTCGGCGAACTGGGCGTCCAGCTTGGCGCGCAGCTGGTGCACGTTGAGGTTGGAGGTGTCGATCACCAGGTCGGCCTCGCCGCGCAGGTCGCGCAGCAGGTCGCGCTCCTGGGCGATGCCGTCGACGATCCGGCCGTCGGCCTGCAGCGGGTGCGGGCGGCGCACGCTCTCGAAGCGGCGGACCAACGCGTCGTCGGAGGAGTCCAGGAAGACCACGCTGAGCCGGACGCCGCGCTTCTCCAACTCGTCGAGGGAGGTGAGCAGGTCGTCGAAGAACTGGCGGCCCCGGACGTCCACGACCACGCCGATCCGGGCGACGTTGCCCTGGGAGCGGGCGCCCAGGTCGACCATGGTCGGGATCAGGGCCGGTGGCAGGTTGTCCACCACGAACCAGCCCAGGTCCTCCAGGCACTTCGCGGCGGTGGAGCGGCCGGCTCCGGACATGCCGGAGATGATCACCAGCTCCGGCGCGTTCTCGGCCACGTCTGACACGGTCACTTCGGTTCCCCGCTCTCGGTCTTTCTGCTGGGGAGAACGCGCACGGCGCGACCACCCTTCCCCTGCCCGGACAGGCGGGCGGGGGCTGGGCGCGTCGTCTGACGGTCGGCGTCGGCCGTCATGGCGTCTCCTGGGATGGTGCGGTCTGGGATGCTGCGGCCACCGGCTCGGCGGCCGGTTCGGCCCCGTCCTCGATGATCTCGCCGGTGGCGGTGTTCACCGCTGGTGCGACGGGTGTACGGGAGGACAACGCCGCCGCAACAGTCTCCGCCGTGCGGCGTCCGATGCCGGGTACGGCGCAGAGTTCGTCGACGGTGGCGGCCCGGAGCCTCTTCAGCGAGCCGAAGTGCTTGAGCAGCGCCTGGCGGCGAGTCTCGCCGAGGCCCGGGACGGAGTCCAGTTCCCCGGCGGTGAGTCGCTTGGAACGCTTGCTGCGCTGGTAGGTGATCGCGAAGCGGTGGGCCTCGTCGCGGACCCGCTGGAGCAGGTAGAGGCCCTCGCTGGAGCGCGGCAGCACGACCGGGTCGTCCTCGCCGGGCAGCCAGACCTCCTCCAGCCGCTTGGCCAGGCCGCACAGCGCGACGTCGTCGATGCCGAGTTCGTCCAGGGCGCGCTTGGCGGCGGCGACCTGCGGCTGGCCGCCGTCCACGACCAGCAGTTGGGGCGGGTAGGCGAAGCGGCGCGGGCGACCCGTCTCCGGGTCGATCGGGCCGGCCGGGGCCCCGGTGCCGTCGGCGGCGGCGCCCGGGTCGTCGGCCTCGGGGACGACCCACTCGCCGGTCTGCTCGCGTTCCTGGAGGTAGCGGCGGAAGCGCCGGCCGATCACCTCGTGCATCGAGCGGACGTCGTCCTGGCCCTCGAAGCCCTTGATCTGGAAGCGCCGGTACTCGCTCTTGCGGGCCAGGCCGTCCTCGAAGACGACCATCGAGGCGACCACGTCCTCGCCCTGGAGGTGGGAGATGTCGAAGCACTCGATGCGCAGCGGCACCGAGTCCAGCTCCAGCGCGTCGGCGATCTCCTGCAGGGCGCGGCTGCGGGTGGTGAGGTCGGAGGCGCGCTTGGTCTTGTGCAGTGCCAGCGCCTGCTGGGCGTTGCGCTGCACGGTGGCCATCAGGTCCTTCTTGTCGCCGCGTTGCGGGATCCGCAGGTCGACCTGGCTGCCGCGCAGGCCGCTCAGCCAGTCCCGGACCGGACCGGACGGCTCGGGCAGCGCGGGGACGAGCACCTCGCGCGGGACGGTCTCGTTGCGCTCGTCCGGGCCGGCGCCGCCGTAGAGCTGCTGGAGGGCGTGCTCGACCAGGCCGGCGGTGTCGACGTCCTCGACCTTGTCGGTGACCCAGCCGCGCTGGCCGCGCACCCGGCCGCCGCGGACGTGGAAGATCTGGACAGCAGCCTCCAGTTCGTCCTCGGCGACGGCCAGCAGGTCGGCGTCGGTGGCGTCGGCGAGCACGATGGCGTTCTTCTCCATCGCGCGCTTGAGGGCGCCGATGTCGTCCCGCAGCCGGGCCGCCTTCTCGTACTCCATCTCCTCGGCGGCCTCCCGCATCTGCTCTTCCAGCCGGCGCAGGTAGTTGCCCGTGCGCCCGGCCATGAAGTCGCAGAAGTCCTCGGCCAGCGCCCGGTGTTCCTCCGGCGAGACCTTGCCGACGCAGGGCGCGGCGCACTTGCCGATGTAGCCGAGCAGGCAGGGCCGGCCGACCTGCCGGGCGCGCTTGAACACGCCGTTGGAGCAGGTGCGGACGGGGAAGACACGCAGCAGCAGGTCGACCGTCTCGCGGATCGCCCAGGCGTGCCCGTACGGGCCGAAGTAGCGCACGCCCTTCTTGTGCGCCCCGCGCATCACCTGGACCCGCGGGTACTCCTCGTTGAGGGTGACGGCGAGTTCCGGATAGCTCTTGTCGTCGCGGTACTTGACGTTGAACCGCGGGTCGAACTCCTTGATCCAGGAGTACTCCAGCTGGAGCGCCTCGACCTCGGTGGCCACCACCGTCCACTCCACCGAGGCCGCGGTGGTGACCATGGTCGCGGTGCGCGGGTGCAGGCCGGCCAGGTCCTGGAAGTAGGACGACAGGCGCGGCCGCAGGCTCTTGGCCTTGCCGACGTAGATGACCCGCCCGTGGGCGTCACGGAACTTGTAGACGCCCGGTGAGGTCGGGATCGCGCCCGGCGCCGGGCGGTAGGTGCTCGGGTCAGCCATGGGTCCACCGTACCGAGTGGAGCCGGGGCCGCGAAGGGGAGATCAACCGGGCGGGGACCGGCTGGGCCGAGATCGACTGGGTGGAGATCAACTGCTTCAGCTCGGGGTCACCTTGAGGTTCCCGCCGTCGACCGTGACGGCGTAGGCGGGCAGCGGCCTGGGGGCCGGGCCGTCCTGGACGGCGCCGTCGGCGATGGCGAACCGGCTGCCGTGGCAGGGGCACTGGATCTGCTGGCTCTTCACCTGGTCGACGACGCAGCCGGCGTGGGTGCAGACGGCGCTGAAGGCCTTGTACTCCCCCGCGGTCGGCTGGGTCACGACGATCTTCTGGTTGCGGAAGACCTTGCCGCCGCCCTCCGGCACCTCCGAGGCCGGGCCGAGGTCCACCGGGGTCTTGGCCGCGCTGCCGGCGCCGGAGGAGCCCGAGGAACCCGAGGAGGGACCGCAGCCGGCGATCGCCACGGTGCCGCCGGCCGCCAGTACGGCGGCGGCGCCGCAGAGCACGGTGCGGCGGGAGGTGGCGGGGCTGGTCTCGGGGACCTCTGACATCGGTGCGCTCCTGCGGTTCGGCTTCCTACGAGGGACCACGGAAGTCTATGCGGCACCCGCTCCGCCGCCCCCCGGGGTGGGGCGGCGGAGCGGGGCGCTGCTCCCTCTTCGCTACTTCTTCGCCGCGGCGGCCCGCTTGCGCGGCGCCTTCTTCACCGGGGCGACCGGGGCGTCCGCGAACTCGCCCGGAAGGATGTCCCGGAGGAACTTGCCGGTGTGGCTCTCCGGGACGGCGGCGATCTGCTCCGGGGTGCCCTCGGCGACCACCATGCCGCCGCCGGAACCGCCCTCGGGGCCCATGTCGACGACCCAGTCGGCGGTCTTGATCACATCGAGGTTGTGCTCGATGACGATCACCGTGTTGCCCTTCTCCACCAGCCCGCTGAGCACCTTGATCAGCTTGCTGATGTCCTCGAAGTGCAGGCCGGTGGTGGGCTCGTCCAGCACGTAGACCGTCCGCCCGGTGGAGCGCTTCTGCAGCTCGGAGGCGAGCTTGACGCGCTGCGCCTCGCCGCCGGACAGCGTCGGCGCGGACTGGCCGAGCCGGACGTAGCCGAGGCCGACGTCGTTGAGCGTCCTGAGGTGCCGGGCGATCGCCGGGACGGCCTCGAAGAAGGCCAGCGCCTCCTCGATCGGCATGTCCAGCACCTCGGAGATGGACTTGCCCTTGTAGTGGACCTCCAGCGTCTCCCGGTTGTACCGGGCGCCGTGGCAGACCTCGCACGGCACGTAGACGTCCGGCAGGAAGTTCATCTCGATCTTGATGGTGCCGTCGCCCGAGCAGTTCTCGCAGCGGCCGCCCTTGACGTTGAAGGAGAACCGGCCGGGCAGGTAGCCGCGGACCTTCGCCTCCTGCGTCTCCGCGAAGAGCCGGCGCACGTGGTCGAACACCCCGGTGTAGGTGGCCGGGTTGGAGCGCGGGGTGCGCCCGATCGGCGACTGGTCGACGTGCACCACCTTGTCCACCAGGTCGGTGCCGGTGATCCGGGTGTGCCGGCCGGGCACGCTGCGGGCGCCGTTCAGCTCCCGGGCGAGGTGGGTGTAGAGGATGTCGTTGACCAGCGTCGACTTGCCGGAGCCGGAGACGCCGGTGATCGCGGTGAAGGTGCCGAGCGGGAAGCCGACCGTGACGTCCTTGAGGTTGTGCTCGCGGGCGCCGTGGACGGTCAGCTGGCGCTTCTTGTCCCGGTCGCGGCGGCCCGCCGGGATCGGGATGGACCGCTTGCCGGAGAGGTACTGGCCGGTCAGCGACTCCTTGTTGGACAGCAGCCCCTTCAACGAGCCGGAGTGCACCACCTTGCCGCCGTGCTCGCCGGCGCCCGGGCCGATGTCGACCACCCAGTCCGCCGTCTTGATGGTGTCCTCGTCGTGCTCGACCACGATCAGCGTGTTGCCGATGTCGCGCAGCCGCACCAGCGTCTCGATCAGCCGGTGGTTGTCCCGCTGGTGCAGGCCGATGGACGGCTCGTCCAGCACGTACAGCACGCCGACCAGGCCGGAGCCGATCTGGGTGGCCAGCCGGATGCGCTGGGCCTCGCCGCCGGACAGGGTGCCGGCCGCGCGGTTCAGCGAGAGGTAGTCCAGGCCGACGTCGACCAGGAAGCGCAGCCGCTCGTTGACCTCCTTGAGGACGCGCTCGGCGATCTGCTTGTCCCGGTCGTTCAGCTTCATCGCGCCCAGGAACTCGGCGCAGTCGCTGATCGACATCGCCGAGACGTCGGCGATCGACTTCTCCTCGACGGTGACCGCGAGCACCACCGGCTTGAGCCGGGTGCCCTCGCACGTCGGGCAGGGCACCTCGCGCATGTAGCCCTCGAAGCGCTCGCGGCTGCTGTCGCTCTCCGCCTCGGTGTGCCGGCGCTGGATGAACGGGACGGCGCCCTCGAAGCCGGTGCTGTACGAGCGCTCGCGCCCGAAGCGGTTGCGGTAGCTGACCTGCACCTGGTGCTTGTGCCCGTACAGCAGCGCCTTCTTGGCGCGGGCCGGCAACCCGGCCCACGGGATGTCGGTGCGGAAGCCCAGCTCCCCGGCGAGCGCGTCGATCAGGCGCTGGAAGTACTCCTTGGCGTGGCCCGCCGACCACGGGTGGATCGCGCCCTCCTCCAGCGAGCGCTCCGGGTCCGGGATGACCAGCTCCGGGTCGACCTCCATCCGGTTGCCCAGGCCCGAGCAGTCCGGGCAGGCGCCGAACGGCGAGTTGAAGGAGAACGAGCGCGGCTCCAGCTCCTCGAACGACACGTCGTCGTACGGGCAGTAGAGGTGCTCGGAGTACATCCGCTCGCGCTCCGGGTCGTCCTCCGCGAGGTCGACGAAGTCGAGCACGACCATGCCGCCGGACAGCCGCAGGGCCGTCTCCACCGAGTCGGTGAGCCGACGCTTGGCGCTCTCCTTGACGGTCAGGCGGTCGATGACCACCTCGACGGTGTGCTTCTCCTGCTTCTTGAGCTTCGGCGGCTCGGCGAGCTGGATCGTCCCGCCGTCCACCCGGGCGCGCGAGTAGCCCTTGGACTGGAGGTCGGCGAAGAGGTCGACGAACTCGCCCTTGCGCTCGCGCACCACCGGGCTGAGCACCTGGAACCGGGTGCCCTCGGCGAGCTCCAGCACCTTGTCGACGATCGCCTGCGGCGACTGCTTGGCGATCGGGCGGCCGCAGTGCGGGCAGTGCGGCTTGCCGATCCGGGCGAACAGCAGGCGCAGGTAGTCGTAGACCTCGGTGATCGTGCCGACGGTCGAACGGGGGTTGCGGTTGGTGGACTTCTGATCGATCGAGACGGCCGGGGAGAGACCTTCGATGAAGTCCACATCGGGCTTGTCCATCTGCCCGAGGAACTGGCGGGCGTAGGAGGACAGCGACTCGACGTAGCGGCGCTGGCCCTCGGCGAAGATCGTGTCGAAGGCGAGCGAGGACTTGCCGGAGCCGGAGAGGCCCGTGAAGACGATGAGGGAGTCGCGGGGCAGGTCGAGCGAGACGTTCTTGAGGTTGTGCTCGCGAGCACCGCGGACGATGAGGCGGTCGGCCACTGCTTCTGGCGCCTTTCTCCGGGGCGAGAGGACTTGCGGGGAGATGTGTGCTTCTTCCAGGATGCGGCAGCCAGCCTACTAGCTCAGACGTTCGAATATCGACCGTGTCCAGCGGAGTCCACCCGAACGAGTGAGAGCGCCCCTCGAACCCTCCGTACCCGGACCGAAAAAGGCCCTGCTCAGCGGTCGGATTCGGCGATAACGTCAGCTGGTCAACGAGCGGAGCCCCCCGCGGGCAACGCGCCGTCTCCCACAGAAGGCCGATCCGATGACCGACCCGCAGACCGCCGCCGAGGCCGCCGCGCAGTACCTGGCCCTGGTCGAGGAGAGCACCCGGCACCTGCTGCACACCGTCGCCGAGCTGAAGCCCGAGGCCGTCGCCGAGCCCTCCGCCCTGCCCGGCTGGACCCGCGGTCACGTGCTGGCCCACCTCGCCCGCAACGCCGACTCCCTGGTCAACCTGCTGGACGGCGCCCGCACCGGCACCGACATCCCGCAGTACGCCAGCACCGAGGCCCGCGACCGGCAGATCGAGGAGGGCGCGCCCCGCCCGGTGGACGTCCAGCTCGCCGACCTGCGCGACTCCCGCGAGCGCTTCGCCGCGGCCGCCGCGCTGCTGCCCGCCGAAGCCTGGACGGTCGAGGTCCGCCACCGCACCGGCTACGTCTTCCCCGCCCACGACCTCCCGTGGAAGCGCCTCGCCGAGGTCGAGTACCACCACGTCGACCTGGACGCCGGTCACACCCCCGCGCACTGGCCGGAGGTCTTCGCCGTCACCGAGTTCCACAAGATCGCCAACAAGCTGCACGGCACCGCCCTGCCCGGCGTCGAGCTGGTCGCCGAGGACACCGGGGACATCGGACTGATCGGCACCGGCGAGCCCGTCCTCACCGTCCAGGGCCCCCTCCGCTCCCTGCTCGCCTGGCTCTCCGGCCGCTCCGACGGCGCCGGCCTGCGGACCACCCCCGACACCGCCCTCCCCCAGCTTCCCCCGCTGGGCTGACGGCGCGAAGATGATCCTGAACCCCTTCACCGGACGAGGAGCGGACGCATGACGTACCACGGAGCGGTCAAGGTCGGCGGGCCGCCGGACGTGCGGGAGCTGGCGCACCTGATCATCACCAAGGTGGCCGTCGGCCCGTACGACAACAACGCCTACCTGCTGCGCTGCCGGGCCACCGACGAGCAGCTGCTGATCGACGCGGCCGCCGACGCCCCGGTGCTGCTGGAGACCGTCGGTGACGAGCTCGCCACCGTCGTCACCACCCACCGGCACCACGACCACTGGGCCGCGCTCGCCGAGGTGGTCGCCGTGACGGGGGCTCGCACCGCCGCCGGCGCGCACGACGCCGAGGGCGTCGACGTGCCCACCGAGCTGCTGCTCGCGGACGGCGACAAGCTGCGGGTCGGCGACGTGGAACTCACCGTCCGGCACCTGGTCGGGCACACCCCGGGCGCGATCGTGCTGATCTACGACGACCCGCAGGGCCACCCGCACGTCTTCACCGGCGACTGCCTCTTCCCCGGCGGCGTCGGCAACACCTGGGGCGATGCGGAGGCTTTCACGAGCCTCTTCCGGGACGTCAACGCGAAGATCTTCGACGTCCTGCCGGACGAGGCCTGGGTCTACCCCGGCCACGGCAGCGACACCACCCTCGGCGCCGAGCGCCCCCACCTCGACGAGTGGCGCGAGCGCGGCTGGTGACCTCGGCCTCCGGGCACCGGGCACCGGGCCCCGGGCACCGGGCCCCGGGCCCCGGGCACGACGAGGCCCCCGCGACCC
>NZ_JBHWIJ010000096.1:0-16468 GCF_042732255.1 Kitasatospora sp. NPDC059803
GGTCACGGATGGACGTGACCCGGGCGGGGGCGCTGGTTCGGCCCGGCGTGATCAGGACTTCGACAGGTTGAAGGAGATCGCGGCGTTGTCGCCGCTGCCGCCCTGCCAGGTGCACTTGTACCCGGACGGGGCGGAGCAGCTGTAGCCGTTGCTGCCGGTGTAGGGGTTGTTCCAGTACACCCTGACCTTGTTGCTCTCCCCGGACACGTCGAAGGTGACCTCGCCCTCCGTGCCGGTCATGAAGCCGTCCGACTCGCTGGCCCACTTCGCGGTGACACCGGGCTGGACCATGGACGGGGGCAGCATGTTGTCGGACCAGATCCCCCACCGCAGGCTGGAGCCGGAACGGACCAGCAGCTTGCCCGAGTTGTTGGTCAGGTTGATGCTCGTGCTGCGGGCGGCGGTGACGCCGGGCACCACCGCGTCGGCGGTGTCGGCCCCGGCCGACCGGGACGCCGGCCAGACGTCGAACTTGACGCCGGCGTTGTTCCCGCTGCCGCCGCTCTTGTAGCAGGCGTACCCGGCCGGGACGGAGCAGCTGTAGCCGTTGCTGCCCACGTAGGGGTTGTTCCAGTAGATCTTGATCTCGCCGCCGGCGAAGCCGTAGGTGATGTTCCCCTCCGTCCCGGTGCCGGCGCCGCAGGACTCGCTCGCGAAGCTGGGCTCCTTGCCGGTGGGGATGTAGTCGGGCGGCAGCATGTTGTTCGTCCAGCAGCCGTGGTCGAGCTTCTCCCACGTCTTGGTCAGGCCGTACGCGGTGTGGTTGGACAGGGTGACCTGCGTGGAGCGGGCCGCGGTGATCCCCGCCAGGCCGTCCGCGGTCGCCTGCGGGCCGCTCTGCCCGGTCGCGGCCTGCGCGGCCGGGGCGAGGGTGAGCGCTCCGGACGCCATCAGCACGGCGGTCAGAACGCCTGCGGCCGTGCGGGACAGGCCGCGCTTGGGAGTCGTGCGTCGCATGGGTCTACCAACTCTCTTCAAGGCTGGACGAGCGGGCGCTGGGTCGCGCCCGCCGTGTTCTCATCCGGGGGGCGTCGCGGCTCGGTGCCGGCGCCGGGGGGCTCACTGGATGTAGAGCTCCCACCGCTTCGCGCCGTCGACGATGACCTCTTCGATCAGCTGGGCGACGGCGCTCCCGAGGCCGTACAGCACGTAGTACGCCGCCTGCGCCTCGACGAACGAGTCGTACCGGCCGGCCCAGCGCCAGATCGCGGACGCCGACGCGCCGTCCTGGGCGGCGGGCGACGCGGAGGCGTGTGCGCGGGCGGGGGAGGCCACGGCGGCGTACGCCTGGGCGGTGCCGCCGACCAGGACCGCGGCGGCGATCGCGGCGCAGAGCGAGGCTGAACGAATTTGCCTGTGCATGACAAATATCCCTTCTGGGCGTTCCACGTGAACGGCCGGCCACCTGCGGCGGATCGGCCCCGCCCCGACCCGGCTGCGGGATGCGGTGGCAGTCACAGGCTGACACGCCACCACCACGCTCGGGCATCGTGGAAAACCGCGAACTTGGCACGGTGTACGTACCGAGGGCCTGCGGACGGGACGGGGCGGGGGCGGAGCGGGGGCTGAACGGAGGGACGGGGCGCGGGCGGGGTGGCGTCCGGTCACATCCCGGCGGCGGCCGGCCAGACGGTCGCGGCCGCGGCGGCGAGGAGCCCGGCGTTGAGCGCGACGCGGCGGTCCCCGCCGGTCAGGTGCACGGCGATCGCGCCGGTCTGCAGGAGCACGAACCCGACGGCCGCGGCCACGGCCAGCCCCGGCGCGACACCGACCGCCGGCGGCATCAACAGGCCTGCCGCGCCCAGGAGTTCGACCGCTCCCAGCGCCCTGACGGCGGGCAGCGGTACGCGGTCCACCCAGGCCATCATCGGGCGCAGCCGGTCGCGGTCGCGGGTCGCCTTGAGTGCGCCCGCGTAGAGGTAGAAGGCGGCGAGCGGTGTGGCGAGGAACCAGTAGGCGATGGTCATGACGTCCTTTCACGGTCACCGCCGGCGGGTGGCCGGTCGGCTTCAGGCCAGGTCGGCGGCGGACCCGGTGACGGGCTCGGTGACGGGCCTAGTGGCGGGCTCGGTGGCGTAGCGGCTCATCGTGCGCAGGCCGGCCTCGGGGGTCGGCGGCCCGCCGTCGGCGGCCATGTCCCGCAGGTCCCGGAAGTACTGCAGGTACAGGTCGGGGGTGAACACGCTGAGCATGACGGCGCTGTGGTCGCTCACGTTGGCGAAGGTGTGCGGGGCGCCGGGCGGGACCATCACGAACGTGCCCGCGCTCGCGTCGTGGTGCTGGTCCCCGACGGTGAAGCGCACCGTGCCGGAGATGATGTAGAAGCCTTCGTCGTGGCGGGCGTGGCGGTGCTGCGGCGGTCCGGGGGTGTGCGGGGCGAGGAGGGACTCGGTCATCGCCAGGCGGTGCCCGGTGTGGCTGCCGTCCTCCAGGACACGCATGCGCGTGGTGCCCATGACGATCGTCTCGCCCTCGCCGGGGGCGACCACCGATACGGTGGGGCCGGCCTGCGGTTCACTGGTCTTCGCTGTGTCGGTCATGTTCCGAGTGCACCGCCGGGGCCCCGCGGGTGTCCAAGACCCGTTCCGCCATGCCGATACCCGGGGGGTATCGTCGCAGCGTGGAGCTACGTACCCTGCGCTACTTCGTGGCGGTCGCCGAGGAACTCCACTTCGGCCGGGCCGCCACCCGCCTGCACATGAGCCAGCCGCCGCTGAGCCGGGCGATCAAGCAGCTGGAGAGGGAGAGCGGCGCCCTGCTGTTCGCCCGCTCCCCCGCCGGCGTCACCCTCACCCCGGCGGGAACCGTGCTGCTCGACGAGGCGCGGGACCTGCTCGACCGGGCCGAGCGCCTGCGCGCGCGCGTGGCCGCCGCGGCCGGCGCCGCGACCCTGACCGTCGGCATCCTGGGCGACGGCACCGACCCCGGCATCACCAGGCTGGCGGCCGCCTTCCGCCGCAGCCACCCCGGCGTCGAGATCCGCGTGCGCGACACCGACCTGACCGACCCGACCTGCGGACTGCGCACCGCACTGGTCGACGTCGCCCTGACCCGCGCGCCGTTCGACGACACCGCCCTGGCGGTGCGCGTGCTGCGCACCGACCCGGTCGGCGCGGTCCTGCGCGCCGACGACCCGCTGGCCCGGCGCGGCCGCCTGGAACTGGCCGACCTGGCCGGGCGCCGCTGGTTCCAGTTCCCCCCGGGAACCGACCCCCGGTGGCAGTCGTACTGGAACGGCGGCACCCCGCGCGAGGGCCCCGTGGTGCGCGGCGTCCAGGAATGCCTGCAGGCCGTGCTCTGGAACAGCACGGTCGGCCTGGCCCCGCTCGGACACGACCTGCCCGAGAACCTCACCACCGTCCCGCTGGCCGACATGGCGCCCAGCCCGGTGGTCGCGGTGTGGAACGACGGCGACACCAACCCGCTGGTCCGCTCGTTCGCCGAGATCGCGACGGCCGCGTACCGCCAGGTGTGACAGGTGTGAGAGGAGGCCGCCCTGCGAGAGGGTGGCGTCCGTCGAAAAAAAGTGGTCCCGGATCCGCCCGCCGTGTCGATCCGCGGCCACGCCGTTCGACCTGGGATGGAGAGGGCCGGAAAGCGGCCCCCGAGCAAGGAGTGACGATGTCGAAGTACATGCTGATCATGCGGGGCACGGACGAGAGCGTCGCGAAGATGATGGAGACGCCCTTCGAGGAGATGCTCGAAACGGTGGGCCGCTTCAACGAGGAACTGATCCGGGCGGGCGTGCTCGTCGCCGCCGAGGGCCTGGACGACCCCTCCCAGGGCGTGGTGGTCGACTTCAGCGGACAGAGCCCGGTGGTCACCGACGGCCCCTACGGCGAGACGAAGGAACTGTTCGGCGGCTTCTACGTGATCGACGTCGCCTCGAAGGAGGAGGCCGTCGAGTGGGCCAAGCGGCTCCCGGCCGTCACCGGCTCGAAGGTCGAGATCCGCCGCGTGCCGGGCATCGAGGAGTTCCCGCAGGACAACGAGTGGATCGCCAAGGAGCGGGCGTGGCGCGAGCGGACCGGCCAGCACTGATGCCCACCACCCCCGACGGCCCGCCGAGCACCGAATCGGCCCGGCGGGCCGCCGAGGCCCTCTGGCGGATCGAGTCCGCCCGGATCGTCGGCGCACTGGCCCGCTACACCGGGGACTTCGCGCTCGCCGAGGACGTCGCCCAGGAGGCGCTCGCCGAAGCACTCGTCGGCTGGGCGCGCGACGGCGTGCCCACCAGCCCGGTGGGCTGGCTGCTGGCGACCGCGCGCCGGCGCGCCATCGACGCCTTCCGCCGCGCCTCCGCCCTCGACGAGCGCTACACCCTGCTCGCGGGCCAACTCGCCGAGGGCCAGTTCAGCTCCGGCCCGGCGACCGCCTCCGGACCGCCGCACGAACTGCCCTGGGACCCCGACCGGGTCGACGACGACGTCCTCGCGCTCATGTTCACCGCCTGCCACCCCGTGCTCTCCCCCGAGGCCCGGGTCGCGCTCACGCTGCGCGTGGTGGGCGGCCTGTCCAGCGAGGAGATCGCCCGGGCGTTCCTCGTACCCACCGCCACCGTCCAGGCCCGGATCACCCGGGCGAAGAAGACGATCGCCGCGGCGCACGTGCCGTTCGAACTGCCGCCGGCCGAGGACCGGCGCGAACGGCTCGGCGCCGTCCTGAGCGTCCTGTACGTGATCTTCACCGAGGGCTCGACCGCGACCGCCGGCGACCACCTGCTGCGCCCCGACCTCGCCTACGAGGCGCTCCGGCTGGCCCGGACGCTGGCCGCCCTGCTGCCCGCCGAACCGGAGGCGTGCGCACTGCTCGCGCTGTTCGAACTCACCGCCGCGCGCTTTGCGGCCCGCACCGCACCCGACGGGGAGGCGGTGCTCCTGGAGGACCAGGACCGGCGCCGGTGGGACCGCTCCGCGATCCGCCGCGGCCTGGCCGCACTCGGCCGCGCCGCCGCCACCGGACGGGGCCTCGGCCCCTACGGCCTCCAGGCCGCGATCGCCGCCTGCCACGCGGCGGCGCCCTCGGTGCAGGAGACCGACTGGGAACACATCGTGCTCCTCTACGAGGCACTCGGCCGCGTGGCCCCCTCCCCCGTCGTCGAACTCAACCGGGCCGTGGCCGTCGCCATGGCCAACGGACCCCAGCAGGCGCTCCACCTGGTCGACGAACTCGCCGCCTCCGGCCGGCTCTCGGGATCGCACCTGCTCCCGGGCGTACGCGGCGAACTCCTGACCCGGCTCGGCCGCACCGCCGAGGCCCGCGCCGAGCTGGAACTCGCCGCCCGGCTGTGCCGCAACACCCGCGAGCGGTCGGTACTGCTGCGCAAGGCGGCCGCGCTGCCGTGACGCCCCCGCCCGGGCGGGCGGGGACGACTCGTACCCGGCCGTCACGAGCGGGGGCGTCGCGAGCCGGGGCCGTCACGAGCGGGGGCAGAACTCCGCCTCCAGCTCGGAGGTGAACACCGCGATCGGCCAACTCCCCTCGACCCAGTCGCCGTTGACGTTGGTGGCGAGCAGGTGCCGGCCGTCGCGGGTGCCGAACGCGTAGGACCACGAGCCGTTGATGGCGCCGCCCATGCCCCAGACGGTGGGGCCGCAGTCGAGCCTGACGCCGGCGACGCCCAGACCGTATTCCGCCTGGTCGATCCACTGGTGCCCGGTCGGGATCATCGTGAACATCTCCCGCTGCTGGGCGGGCGGCAGGAGCCGTCCGCCCAGCAGGGCGGCGAAGAAGGTGTTCAGGTCGCGGACGTCGGAGACCATGTCGCCGGCGGCCCAGCCCCAGGACGGGCTCAGCTCCGTCACGTCGTAGGCGGTGGCGTTCGGCCCGGTGAGCCCCAGACGCGAGTACTCGCGCCCGTGCGGCCCGTGGATGGCGGTGTCGTCGGAGGAGGGTTCGTAGGTGCCGGTGAGGCCCAGCGGGGTGGTGATCCGCTGCTCGATCTGCGCGGCCAGGGTGCCGC
The DNA here is from genome assembly GCF_042732255.1 of Kitasatospora sp. NPDC059803. Taxonomy (NCBI): domain Bacteria; kingdom Bacillati; phylum Actinomycetota; class Actinomycetes; order Kitasatosporales; family Streptomycetaceae; genus Kitasatospora; species Kitasatospora sp. NPDC059803. Next base: position 5,963 of record NZ_JBHWIJ010000096.1, read on the forward strand.
CGGAGGCCCGTTCGACGATCAGGCCGGCGAGGACGTAGTTGGTGTCGGAGTAGGTCCAGCCGGTACCGGGCGCGAAGTCGGGCCGATGGGCGAGCGCGATCCGGACGAGCTGTCCGGGGGTGTAGCTGTCGAAGCGGTGCCGCAGGAAGGGCAGGCCGCTCGCCTCCTGCCGGACCTTCTCGTCCATCGCGTAGTTGTAGATGCCGCTGGTGTGGTTGAGGAGCTGGCGCACGGTGATCCGCTCGCCGTCGTAGCCGGGGGCGTCGAGGAGGCCGGGCAGCCAGCGCTCCACGCTGTCGTCGAGGCTCAGCCGCCCCTCGGCGGCGAGCTGGAGGACGACGGTGGCGACGAAGGTCTTGGTGGTGCTGCCGATGCGGAACCGGTCCTGCGCGAGACGGGCCCGCCCGGTGGCGAGGTCGGCGACGCCCGCGCTGGCGAACCACCGGCGGTCGCCGTCCCGGACCTCGGCGACCGCGCCGGGCAGGCCGCCCGTGGCCACCGCCCGGTCCAGCACCCGCTGGACCCCCGGGTGCCCGCCCCTGCCGTCCGGCGCGGGCGCGGCGAACGCCGGTGTGGCGGCGGCGCCGGCCAGCACGGCCCCGGCGAGCAGGGTGGCGACGGCTGCGCGCGTGGTGGTTCCCATGGCGTGTTCCCCCTCGATGTGGTGTCACGGTTCGGGAAGAAGCTACGAGCAAATTCACATAATGGTCAATACGAAACCTGCCGATGGTGGATGTATTCGCAGGTAGATACCACAATATTCTTGCAATGACCCTCCCAGTTAATGCAACAGAACGTCGCGAGTCCATTGCAACAGTGGGCGAGCCGGACGGATACTGTTCACGCGACGGAAGGAGACGAGGACGGATGCCCGGAGCCAGGCTGACCCCGCAGGACCGCCACCGGATCGCCGCCGGACTGGCCGAGGGGCTGGGCTACGGCGAGATCGCCCGGCAGATCGAACGGCCGACCTCGACCGTCACCCGCGAGATCGCCCGCAACGGCGGGCCCTCCGACTACCGGGCCGAACACGCCCAGCGCGCCACCGCACAGCGCTCCCGCCGCAGCGGCACGACCGCCCGACCGGCCGCCGCCACGCCGCCGGCCGAGGGCCGCGACCCGCAGGCGGTAAGCGAATTCGCCGACGAACTGGCCGAACTGCTGGTGCACAGCGGCCTGCCCCGCATGGTCGCCCGGGTCCTCGCCTGCCTGTACGTCACCGACGACGGCAGCCTCACCGCGGGCGAACTGGTGCAACGGCTGCAGGTCAGCCCGGCCGCCGTCTCCAAGGCCGTCGGCTACCTGGAGGGCCAGGCGCTGATCCGCCGCGAACGCGGCGAACAGCAGCGCCGGGAGCGGTACGTCATCGACGACGACGTCTGGTACCGGGCACTGCTGGCCAGCGCCGAACGGAACACGATGCTCGCCGGCGTCGCCCGCCAAGGCGCCGAGACGCTCGGCCCCGGCACACCGGCCGGCGCCCGGATGGACGACGCCGCAGCCTTCCTGGACCGGATCGGCCAGGACATCGTGCGCTCCGTCCGGCAGTGGCGGGAGGAGAGCCGGCCCGGATCGCGGACCGGCTGATCCCGGACGCCCCCTGCGGGGCGGTCGGGTGAGATGCGCAATGGTCCGGGCGGGTGGGGCTCCGCACCCGATCGGGTGCCGTATCCGCGGATACGCGGCGGGTCTTCGGCAAAGGCGGTCGCGGCGGGCCGGCCGTCGGCCCCCGGGGCGTGCCGGCGACCCGGTGGGGGCTGGTTCAGGCCGGGGGCCGGAGGCCGACCGACGGGGTAGAGCCGGGTGCGCAGTTGCGTCTCGGCGCTGCCGGACGACGCCCCGGGGGCCCCGGGAAAGCGTTCGTCCGGGGCGGGTGCGCCGGGCGGGGGGCGGCGAACCCGGCGGGAGGGCGCGGCCCCGCGGGGGCGGCCGGAGGGCGGCGACCGGCTGAACCCGGCCTGTCCGGTGCCCCGTTCCTCCGTGAAAGGCAGCTCTGTCGTGCTGCCGTCACTGCCGATTTCCGTGGAGGACCGCAGTGCATCACCGTTCCCGTCCAGTGGCCGGGGTGCTCGGCTCGGGCGCCGCCCTGAGTCTGGCGCTGGCGCTCACCGTGACCGCCTCCCCCGCCCTGGCCGCGCCGCCGGGCCCGACCGCCGAGCCCGATCCCGTCCCCGCCCTGGTGGCCGGTCAGGGCACCGCCGCCCCGCAGTTGGTGACCGGGCTGTCCGAGACGGCGCCCGGCGGTCCGGTCGAGGCGGCCCGGGCCCATCTCGCGGCCCACCTGGACCGGTACCGGGTCGATCCGGGGCAGCTGACCGAGCTCGCGGTCGAGCGCACGGCCGCCGACCGGCGCACCGTCAGGTTCCAGCAGTACCACGGCGGCATACCGGTGCTCGGCGGGCAGTACCTGGTCCGCCTCACCGGCGAGGGGGCCGGCCAGCGGGTGGAGTCGGTCGGCGGCAAGTACTTCACCGGGCTGACCGCGCCGACCGCCCCCGCCGTGCCGGACGCGGTGCTGCGCAAGCTGGCGCTCGGCTCGCTCCCCGACCCGCGCGCCCGGGCCGGGGCCACCGCCGAGGACCGCGGCCTGGTCGTCCTGCCGGGCGGCACCGGCCGACTCGCCCGGCACTTCACCGTGCACACCGCCGACCCGGGCAACGGCGAGCCGCTGGTCCGCGAGGTCTACGCGGACGCCACGCTCGGCGTGGTCGCCCTCGCCCACGACTCCTCGGCCCCCTACCAGGTCAGCGGCGCCGACGACACAGGGGCCGGCGCCGCCCGTGGCGCGGCCGCCGCCGAGCCCGCCACCGGGACCGCCCCCGACCTCCTGGGCCGTACCGTGCCGGTGAACATCTCCCGCCAGCCGGACGGAAGTTACCAACTCGTCGACCTCACCCGGCCCGTCACCATCACCACCTACGACGCGACCGGACGGGACTACAACGAGTTCAGCGGCCGGCTGCCCGACGGCAGCCTCCCCGTCGCCTCCCCGGGCCCGGCCTTCCCCGCCTCCACCGGCACCAGCGGCGCCACCGACGCCCACCTCAACGCCGCCGCCGTGTACGGCTTCTACCACGACCGGCTCGGCCGCGACGGCCTGGACGGCAAGGGCGGCGCGATCACCTCCGTGGTGAACGTGAGCAACCGCGGCAAGCCCTTCCCGAACGCCGCCTGGGACGGGCAGAAGATGCTCTACGGCAACGGCAACGCCAGGTTCCTGCCGTTCTCCGCCGCCCTCGACGTGGCCGGGCACGAGATGACCCACGGCGTCATCCAGCACACCGCCAACCTGGTCGGCGACGGCCAGTCCGGGGCGATGAACGAGGGACTCGCCGACTACTTCGGCAACGCCATCGAGGTCACCGCCCGCGGCATGTCCATGAACGACCCGGCGGCCGCGCTGATGGGCGAGAACCTGTGCCGCACCGGCACCCCGCAGGACTGCGCGAACCGCCGCCTGGACGACCACCGCACCACCGTGGACGACTACCTCGGCGCCGGGCTCGACCTGGACAACGGCGGCGCGCACCTCAACGCCACCATCTTCAGCGGCGCCCTGTGGGACATCCGGCGCACCCTCGACCCGCTCACCGCCGACCGCCTCGTCTACCGGGCGATGGCCGAATACCTCACCCCGCTCGACGACTTCGTCGACGGACGCAACGCGGTGCTCGCCGCCGGCCGGGCCCTCAAACTCAGCGGAGCCCAACTGCGCAAGGTGGCGGCCGCGTTCGACGCACACGGGATCAAGGCCGGCTGGCAGAACCGGCTCGGGACGGACACCCGCCCGCTGCTGCCCGGCACCTCCGCCCCGGTCGGACCGGCCGCGGGCGGAGGCCACTGGGTGATGGGCAACACCGACCCGAACGGCAAGGGCGCGACGGCCCTGTACACCGGCTCCACCACCTCCCCCGGCACCCCGACCCGGCTCAGCCCGGACGACGGGCGGATCCACGGCTGGGCCGCCACCGACGGCACGTCCGCCGTCTGGCTGGCGATCGGGCCCGACGCCACCGGCACGTGGGGGACGGAGGTGCTGACCCGCCCGCTGTCCGGCGGCCCGGTGCGCAGCGTGTTCCACTCCCCCGACCAGTCGCCCGGCAGCGTCCGGGTGTCCGGCGGGGACATCGCCTTCACGGTGACCGACAACGACACCGGCCGCACCCGGGTCCGCCTCTCCCACGACGGCGCCCCGCCCGTGGAACTCCCGCTGCCCGAGGGCCACAACCTCACGTCCTTCACGTCCCTCGCGTTCAAGGACGGCCTGCTCGGCTGGATCGAGTCCTGGACGGCCGACGGGGCCGGCGTCCAGGCGCCGACGGTCTTCTCGACCGCCACCGGCAAGGTCGCCGCCCAGTACCCGGTGAGCACCCCGAACGGCACCGACCCGCCGTACCTCGCCTCCCCGCTGCTCGCGGGCGACCGGCTGCTCTGGCTGGCCGCCCCGGCCGACCGCACCCGCCCGACCGCCCTGCGCTCCGGCGCCCTGGACGGCTCCGGCGTGCGCGACCTGCTCTCCGCCGACTCGCCGTACACCCCGGCGGACATGGAGCTCACCGCCACCGACCAGGCCGTCACCTTCCTGCACCGCGGCGCCCAGCCGAGCAGCGGCTGGTCGAACGCCGCGCTGCCCAAGCTGTACCAGCTGCCGGTCGGCGGCGGCACCCCCGTACGGGTCTCCTGCAACCGGGGCAGCCAGTTCCACGCCGCCGCCGACCAGGGCACCCGGGCGGTCTGGCTGGACGCCACCGCCGGGCGCAACGACCTCGTGGTCCGCGACCGCCCGGCCGGGTCCTGCTGATCCGAGCGCGGCCGCGTCGTTCGCCCCGGTGCCGGCGGGCACCGGGGCGGACGGCGAGGCGGACAGCGGATCCGGGGTGGACGGCGGGTGCCAGCGCGCTGTGCGCGGTTTGCCAGCGGCGGGCCGGAGGCTAGGGCCGTCCAGGTCACCCGGCAACCAGAGGGAACTGATCCATGTCGCCAGCTGCTTCTCCTTCTTCTCCTCCTTCTTCGACTGCCCCTTCGCCGTCCCGGACGGGGTGGTCGCGCCGCCTGCGGCTGGCGCCGCTCGTGCTGACGGCGTCGGCCCTGGCCGTGGGACTGGCCGCCGGTCCGGCGCTCCCGGCCCCCCTGACCGCAGCCGCCGGGTCCGCGCCCGCCTCGACCCGGGGCGGGGCCGAGGCGCAGCGGGCTCAACTGGAGGAGTTGGCACGGCAGTTGGTGGCTGCCGGGGCGCCGGGGGTGGTGGTGCGGGTGGACGACGGCCGGGGCCGGCCCGTCGAGATCGCCGAGCAGGCCCCCTGGGCCGCGGCGGACCAGCGGCTCGCGGTGGGGGACGAGTTCCGGATGGGCTCCAACACCAAGACCATGATGGCCGTGATCGCCCTGCAACTGGCCGCCGAGGGGCGGCTCGCGCTGACCGACCCGGTGGAGGCGTGGCTGCCGGGCCAGGTGCCCGACGGCCGGGCGATCACGCTGCGGATGCTGCTGAACCACACCAGCGGCCTGGCCGACTACACCGAGGACCCCGCCGTCCTGCCGTCGATCCTCGGCAAGGACCCGCACCGGTGGACCTCCGCCGAACTGCTCGCCGTGGGCCTCAAGCGCCCGGCGCTGTTCCCGCCGGGCACCCGGTGGTCCTACAGCAACACCGACTACGCGGCGGTCGGCGCCGTCCTGGAGCGGGTCACCGGGGCGAGCCTCGCCGACCTGGTCCGCGACCGGATCGCCCGGCCGCTGAACCTGAAGCACACCTACCTCGCCACGGACGGCAGCTGGCGCGGCCGCCACGTCCGCGGCTACGAGCCGGACTCCGCCCACATGCCGGCGGGGGTGCCCGCCGCGTTCCGGGACGTGGCCGGGGTGCACCGCGACGGCCGGGTGGACGTCTCCGGCAACGACCCGGGCTGGGGCGGGGCGGCCGGGGCCGTGGTGTCCACCGCGCAGGACTGGTCCCGCTTCTACAACGCGCTGATGTCCGGCAGGCTGCTGCCCGCGGCCCAGCTGGCGCAGCTGCGCACCACCGTGCCGATGGACCCGCAGAACCCGGTGGACGGGCCCGGCTCCGGCCTGGGCATCGAGACGGGCCGCACCCCCTGCGGCACCGTCTGGGCCCACGACGGGGGGATCACCGGCTACTCCAGCACCAACCTCACCGACGGCACCGGCAGCCGTACGGCCACCGTCCTGATCGCGACCGAGTTCCTGTTCGAGTTCGGGGCCGACGCGAAGCTCACCGCGGCCGGCCAGGCCCTGCAGAGTGCGGTGACCTGCGCCATGTTCGGCAAGCCGGCCCCGGCTCCGGCCCCTGCTCCGGGTCCGGCTTCAGTTCCGGCTTCAGTTCCGGCTCACTGACGGGGGCGGCCCGGCCGCGGGTGCGGTGATGATCGCAGACAGCAGGTCCCTGGCCTCGGTCCGCGCCATCGCCGCACCCGCGGCGTGCGCGGACGCGAACCCGGCGGCTCCCAGGTCGGCCGTGGCCCGCCCGGCGATCCTGTGCACGTCGGTGTCGCCGAGGTCGTCCGAGCCCCGCAGCAGGTCGGCGGCGCCGAGCAGGAGCGCCGCCTCCCCCGGCCGGCCGCGGCACAGCTCGATGTCGGCGGCCGCCACCGCGATCCGGGCCGCGACCGCCGAGTTCCAGGTCAGCACCAGGTGCACCGCCGGGTGGTCGAGCCGGCGCACCGCCGCGTCGGGCAGGCCGTCCGCCGCGTCCAGCTGCGCGAGCACGCCCAGCAGCAGGGCGGTGAGGTGCGAGGGCACCGGCTGGACGCCGGGAGCCTGGGCCAGGGCGGCCAGGGCGTGTGCGCGGGCCTGCTCCCGCTGCCCGGCCCGCCACTCCAGCTGGGCCAGGCCCAGGCACACCAGGGCCCTGGGCTCGGCCCATCCGGCCTGCGCCACCTGGTCGAGCAGGCCCTCCAGCTGCCGCCGCGCGCCGTCCGCGTCCCCGGCCTGGGCGCGCATCAGGGCGGCCTGGACATCGCTGTCGACCGTGTCCTCCTGCATCCCGAGCTCCTGGAAGTACCGGGTGGCCCGCTCGTTCATCGCCAGCGCGTCGGCCAGGTCGCCGGAGCGCCGCCGCAGCGAACCGAGGGTGCTCAGCGCGGTCGCCATGCCCCACCGCTCGCCGAGCGCCTCGAAACCGGCCAGCGCGTGGGCGAGGAAGCCCGCCGCCTCGGTGACGTCCCCGGTGTGCAGGGTCAGCAGGCCCCGCACGAGCAGGGCGAACGGGCCGCTGGAGGGGTCCTTGCGCTCGCCGTCCGGGAAGTCCGGGGAATCCGCGGGGGCCGGAGGGTCGGGCGTGTGCGGCGGCGGCTGCGGGCCGGCGATGGCCGCGGCCAGCCGGGCCAGCTCCAGCAGGGGGTGGACACCGGGGTCGACGCCCGCCATCGCCGCCTCGATCCGGCCGAAGGCGGCCGCCCTGTCCTCCGGCCGGCCGATGGACTCGGTGCCGACCTCGTACGTCGCGACCACCAGCGCGCGGGCCGCCGGATCGGCCGGCCCGGGGACCTCCAGGACCCGTTCGAGCAGGTCCAGCGACTCCGGCGGATAGCCCCGCATGGACCAGAACCAGCACAGCGCGGCGCCGAACCGGACCGCCGTCGCGGCGTCCCCGGACTCCACCGCCCAGCGGATCGCCGCCAGCAGGTCGTCCCGCTCGGCCGACAGCCGGGCCAGCCAGCGCAGCTGGTCGCGGGTGCGCAGCCGCGGCTCCGCGGTCTCGGCCAGGGCGAGGAAGAACCCGCAGTGGCGTTCGCGGGCGGCGCCGGCCTCCCCGTGGCGGGTGAGCTGCTCCAGGCCGTACTCCCGGATGGTCTCCAGCATCCGGTAGCGGGGCTCTCCCGTGGCGGCGGCTCCGAGCGGGTGCAGCAGCGACTTGTCGACCAGCGCCGCCAGCAGTTCCCGGACGTCGCGGGCCGGGGCGTCGGGGGTGGGGACATCGGGGGCCTCACGGTCGCCGGGGTGGTGGCCGGCGTGCGGGGCGGCGAGCCCGCCGACCGCCTGCGCCGCGTCCTCGGTGAAGCTGCCGGGCGCCACCGACAGCCGTTCCAGCAGCGCCCGTTCGTCGGCGGCCAGCAGCTTCCAGCTCCAGGCCACCACGGCGCGCAGCGTCTGGTGCCGGGGCAGGGCGGTGCGGCTGCCCCGGGTGAGCAGCCGGAACCGGTCGTCCAGCCGGGCGGCGACCACCTCGGCGGGCAGGGTGCGCAGTTGGGCGGCGGCCAGTTCGATCGCCAGTGGCAGGCCGTCCAGGCGGCGGCAGATCTCGACCGCCGCCGCCAGCGAGCCGTCCTCCTCGGCGAAGCCCGGGCACACGGCGGTGGCCCGGTCGTGGAACAGCCGGACCGCCGCGCAGGCGCGGGCCTGTTCGGGCGTCGAGCCGGGTTCGGGCAGTTCCAGGGGGAGTACCGGGTGCAGGTTCTCGCCGTCGATCCGCAGCGGCTCCCGGCTGGTGGCCAGGACCCGCAGCCCGGGGCACCGGCCGAGCAGGGTCTCGGCCAGCGTGGCCGCCGCGTCGATCACGTGCTCGCAGTTGTCCAGCACCAGGACCGGGTCGTCGTGCGTGAGCACCTCGGTCAGGCGGTCCAGGATCTCCTCTGGGGTGCCGGGGCGGCGGGTCGGGGCCGCGGCGTTCTTGGGCAGGTCGGCCTCGCGCGTGCGCAGGGCGTCGAGCACCGCGCGGGGCACGTCCGCCGGGCCGGCCGGGGCCAGGGCGACGAACCACACCCCGCCGGGCGGTGTGAGCCGGCGGCCGGCGGTGGTGGCCAGCCGGGTCTTGCCGGACCCGCCGGGGCCGACCAGGGTGACCAGGCGGGCTCGACCGAGCAGCTCGGCCACCCGGCGGATGTCGTCCTCGCGGCCCACGAAGCTGGTCAGCGGCGCGTCCGGGTTGCCGGGCGGCCGTGGTCGGCGGGGTTCCGGCCGTTGGGGCTCCGGCCGTTGGGGCTCCGGCCGTTGGGGTGGCGGCTGTTGGGGTGGCGGCTGTTGGGGTGGCGGCTGGTCGTCGGGCGTGCGGTGGCCGGGGGGCGGCCGGCGGTCGGGGGGTGCCGGGAGCTCGCCGCGCAGGACCGCGAGATGGGCCGCCCGCAGCTGCGGTCCGGGGTCGCTGCCGAAGGTGTCGGCCAGCCGGGCGCGCAGCCGCTGGTAGGCGGCCAGTGCCTCGGCGCCCCGGCCGCCGGCGGCCAGGGCCCGGATCAGCTGGGCGTGCAGCCGTTCGTGCAGCGGGTGCCGCGCGGTCAGCGATTCGAGTTCGGCGATCAGCTCCGGTCCGGCGCCCAGCGCGAGGTCGGCCTCGATCCGGCCCTCCAGGGCGACCAGCCGCGCCCGCTCCAGCCGCCGGGCCTCGGTGTCGGCGAACGGCGCCTCGCGCACGTCCGCCAGCGCGGGGCCGCGCCACAGGGCCAGGGCCTCCCGCAGGGCGGCGGCGGCCTCGGCCGGCCGGCCCTGCGTGTGCAAGTGCCTGCCGGAGAGGGCCAGTTGCTCGAACCGGGCGGTGTCCACCGCACCGGGCTCGACGGCCAGCCGGTACCCGGCCGGTCCGAAGGTGAGCAGCGCGGGGTCGCCCAGGACGCCCCGCAGGCGGGACACCAGTGACTGCAGGGCGTTCGTCTGGTCGGCCGGTGGCGCCTCGGCCCACAGCGCGTCCACCAGGGCCTGGGGCCGGACGGCGCGGCCGGCGTCCAGCGCGAGGTAGGCCAGCAGCGCCCGCAGCCGCGCGCCGCCGATCGGCAGCGGGCCCGCTCCGGCGTCCAGTACCAGGGGTCCAAGCAGGCCGACGCGCACCGGGTCACTATCGCAGCAGCACCGGTTCGAGCGTCAAGTCGCCGGCCGGCGCCCGTACGCCCGCCCCGGCCGTGGGCGGCGTCCGGGGCGGTGGCCCGGCGGGGCCGGTGGCCTCGCCGGTCGCCGGGCGGCCCGTCACCGGGGCTGCGGCGCCGCGTGGGCGGCGCGCTCCCCCGGCTCCGGCGGGCCCGCCCGTCACGTCCTCGGGGCGGCGATGGGGGGCCCGGGTGAACCGGTAGCCCCGGACAGCCATCCCCGGTAGCGCTCCGCATACGCATGTGTGTGGATGGTGACAGGACGCCATTTCGTGGCAGTCCGATCGACCATCACCACCCTTATCTGGAAGGGCTCTTCCCCCATGCGTACTGCGCGCCGCGTCCTGACCGTCTCCGCCCTCTGCCTCCCGCTCGTTCTCGGCGGGGCGACCATCGCCTCCGCCGACACGCCCAACAACATCCCCTCCCTGAACTACGACCACGGGGCGTTCTCCGTCGGCCCGAACGGCAGTGCCCTGCACATCACCGATGTCCAGTTCGGTCCTGACGGTGCCTCGTTCCTCGACGCCGCCGTCGCGGTGGGCCCCAACGGCGTCGCCGGCTACGCCACCGAGACCGGCATCGGCCTCGCGGGCTGATCCCCGCCACTCCCCCATGCCGGGGGGGGCCGGGGCGGGGGTGGCGGGGCGAGGCCCCACACCCAGCCCCGCGGCGGGGGGGGCGCGCGCGCGGG
>NZ_JBHWIJ010000096.1:16478-26509 GCF_042732255.1 Kitasatospora sp. NPDC059803
GCCGCAACCCCCCCCCACCCCGCAATCGCCCGCGCGGGCTGACCCCCCCCACCCCCCCAGCCGGGTGCCCCGCGCTCGTTACCCGCGGGGCCCCCCCCACGCCCGGGGCCGGGCCGGGCGCGCCACCGGCCCTGCGGCGCTCACCCGCCCCCGCGCGGGCTGACGAGCATGCGGATGTCGTCGGCCGCCCAGAGGACGAACCGTTCGGCCGGGACCACCCGGTGGCCCGGCACGGGCCGAAAGCGCAGGCGCTTGAGGAGGACGGCCAGCAGCAGTTCGCACTCGACCATGGCCAGGGCGGCGCCCTCGCAGCTGCGCGGGCCGAACCCGAAGGGGACCCAGGCCAGCCGCGCACGTCCGGCCGCCTGCTCCGGGGTGAAGCGCTCGGGGCGAAACCGTTCGGGCTCGGGCCAGTGGTCGGGGTTCAGGTGGATGGCCCAGAACGGGTAGAAGACCACCGCCCCGGCCGGGACCGTGTACGCGCCGAGGGTGAGCGCTTCAGTGGTCTGGCGCGCGCCGTAGGGGCCGGGCGGGTAGAGGCGCATCGACTCCTGGAGGACCGTCCGCAGGTACGGCAGGCGCCGCAGGTCGGCGCACCCGGGGGCCGGGCGGTCGCCGAGCACGCGGTCCAGTTCCCCGGTGACGCGTTCGGCCGCCTCGGGGTGGCGGCCCAGCAGGTGCAGGGTCCAGGAGACGGCCACGCCGGTGGTGTGGTGGGCGGCGAGCATCGTCGCGAGGACGGTGTCGCGGATCCGGGCGGGGCGCTCGCCGGCCTCGACCAGTGCGCCGACCAGGTCGCTGCGGTCGGCGCGGCCGCCGTTGCGGTGGGCCGCGATCACCCGGTCGACCGTCGCGCGCAGGAGGGCGAGCGCCCGCGCGGTCCGCTCGGCGCGCTCCTGCGGGTCGACGGCGGGGGGCACCTGGTAGAGCCGTTCCAGGTAGTCGGCGAGCACCTCCTCGAAGGCGGCGGCGACGACGTCCGGGCCCTCGACCTCGCCGCCCAGGGCGTACGCGCAGATCATCCGCAGGGACAGGGCGGTCAGGTCCTGCTGCAGCGCGACGGCCTCGCCCCGCGCGCCCCGCGCGGCCCAGCGGTCCGCGAGGCCGGTCGCGAGCGCGGTGAAGCGGTCGAAGGCCTGCTCGTGCGAGGGGCGGCCGGCCAGGACCGAGAGCAGGGTGCGGCGCCACGGGGCGTGTTCGTCCGCCGGGAGCACTTGCAGGTTGCCGGCCTCGAACAGCGGGTCCAGGAAGGAGAACAGGCGCTCGGGGCGGCGGTCCAGGTGCGCGGTGGCCTCCAGCAGCACCGGGTCGGCGACCGACACGGCCGTCTCGGCGCCGGGCAGCTGGAACCGTGCCACGGGGCCGTACTCGGCGTGCAGCCGCAGCTGGTAGGCGTGCAGCCCGCCCGCCTGCGCGATGGCGCCGACCCCGCCGTCCGGCCGGGGGTCGGGACCGGGGATCTTCATCGGACCTCCTGGTGACGCATGGTCGGATCCGCCGCCCGGACGGTGGACGCGGGCGGCGCAGCGCCGACGGCCGTGGGGACCAGGATCGCGCGGGAGCGCGTCCGGCCGGCAGTGGCGACGCCGAGTGAAATTGCCAGCGCTTGCAACCAATCGGCGCACACAACTATTGTGGTGTCACGCAAAGTGCACCTGCAATCATTCGAGAAGGCTTCCCCTCGCCCCTCCCGCCCCCGGCCCCGCCTCCGCCGACAGGAGTCCGCCCATGAGCACCACCCTCTTCACCCCCTACACCCTGAGGACCCTGACCGTCCCCAACCGCGTCTGGATGGCGGCGATGTGCCAGTACAGCGCCGCTCCGGACGGCGACGCGGCCGGCGCCCCGACGGACTGGCACTTCGCCCACGTCGCGGCACGCGCCACCGGCGGCACGGGGATGATCATCATGGAGGCCACCGCCGTCAGCCCCGAAGGCCGCATCACCCCCTACGACCTCGGGATCTGGAACGACACCCAGGTCGCGGCCTTCCGGCGGATCACCTCCTTCCTGACGGCGCAGGGCACTGTGCCGGCCCTCCAGCTCGCCCACGCCGGCCGCAAGGCGTCCACCGAGCGCACCTGGATCGACCGCGGCCGCGCCCTCGCCCCGGACGAAGCCCACGGATGGACGCCGCTCGCCCCCAGCGCCCTGCCCTTCGCCCCCGCCCGGACCAGGCCCGACGAACTCACCGAGGAGCAGATCCGCGGGATCGTCCGGCAGTTCGCCGACGCCGCCCGGCGCGCGCTCGACGCCGGCTTCCGGGCCGTCGAGATCCACGGCGCCCACGGCTACCTGATCCACCAGTTCCTCTCCCCCCACAGCAACCACCGCACCGACGCGTACGGCGGCTCCTTCGAGGGCCGCATCCGCTTCGCCCTGGAGGTCGTCGACGCCGTCCGCTCGGCGTGGCCCGAGGACCTGCCCGTCCTCTTCCGCGTCTCCGCGACCGACTGGCTCACCGAGAACCCGCAGGACGGCCGCACCGGGTGGACCTCCCAGGACACCGTCCGCCTCGCCAAGGAACTCCTGGCCCACGGCGTGGACCTGATGGACATCTCCACCGGAGGCCTCGTCCCCGACGCCACGATCGACGCCGGACCCGGCTACCAGGTGCCCTTCGCCGAGGCGGTGCGCAGCGGGGCCGGCATGCCCGTGGCGGCCGTCGGCCTGATCACCGACCCCGTCCAGGCCCAGGACATCCTCGCCGCCGGTAAGGCCGACGCCGTCCTGCTCGGCCGCGAGCTGCTGCGCGACCCGTACTGGGCGCGCCGCGCCGCCGCCGAACTGGGCGCCCGGGTCCCCACCCCCGTGCAGTACCACCTCGCGTAGCGGCGCCCCGGTTCCGGCGGCGCGGTTCCCCGTGGAGGCCCGCCCCGCCGCCCGCCGGTCCCGCACGCCTGTGATCAACTCTTCGGGTACCGCGGCGGGGACCGCGGCACAGGACGAACCATCAAAGGGGGATGGTCACATGGTCGAACTGTCGAACGGTGCGATGACCTGGGTGGCGGCCGGGGACAGCATCACCCGGGCCGCCCTGCACACCCACGGCGCGCGCGGCTGGGTGGAGCACGTGCAGGAACGCCTCTGCTGGCAGCTCGGCCGGCTGACGGACGTCGTGGTCAACACCGGCGTGTCCGGCTGGCGGGCCACCGACGTCCTCGGGGCGTACGACTTCGTCATCGGGCGGTTCGCACCGGACGTGCTGTCGCTCTCGCTGGGTACCAACGACGCCCCCGCCGGGCTGGAGGGGCTCGGGGAGTTCCGCGACGCCATGCGCGAGATCGTCGCCCGGTCCGCCGGCGCGCAGATCGTGCTGCACACGCCGCTCGTGGCCAGCCACGCCGGGCGCGCCGCCCGCCCCGAGCTGCCCGCGTACTGCCAGGCCGTGCGCGAACTCGCCGCGGAGACGGGCGCGTTGCTCGTCGACCACGAGGCGTACTGGCTCGCCGAGTTCCCCGACGGCGAGGCGATCCCGTGGCTGGACGACCCCACACACCCCAACGGCGTCGGCCACCTGCACCTGGCCGACCACACGCTGCGCACACTGGGGCTGGGCGAACTCACCGCCCTGTGAGCGGGCCGCGCCGGGCGGGCCGTCGGGGCGGTTGCCGCTGATCGGGGGCTGGGCGGCGTCCGGAATTTTTGTCGGGTCCCTGTCTAGTTCGCTTGCGTCCTGGTGTGGTGGGATGTGCCCGTCACGGGATTTGAGGGCGCTGACGGGGGTGCGCGGTGAGGGGTGGACGGCTGTGCGGGCTGGACGGGGACGCGGCGCGGCTTGCCGCGGCGGGCCTGGTCCGGCTGGGTGCGCAGGAGTGGGTGGGCGACGCGGCCGGGGCTCCGGCGTGGCTGGGGCGGATGCGGGCGGCGTCATTCGCGGACGCCTGGCTGGCGTTCGGCGAGCCGCCGGCGCCGGGGCTGCGGGTGCCGGCCGGGGAGGTCCTGCGGGCGCTCGCGTACCGGGCGGCGGAGCTGGTGCTCCAGGCCCGCGAGGGGGATGTGCCGGCGGTGCTGGAGTGGCTGGGCCGGCGGTCGGCGGAGGCCCGTGAGCAGGCGGGCCGGGCGGAGGTGACGCACCCGGCCGAACCGGCCGCGCTCGCCCTGGTGTGGCACGGCGTCCAGGCGGTCACCGCCGACGCCGACGCCGACGGCGGGGGCGGGTACGGGGGCGGGGGCGCTTCGGCGGCCGAGGGCCGGGAGGCGCACGGCCGGCGCATCGACGAGCGGGGCGAGGCCTACGTCCGCGAGCGGTACCACCGCCGGGACACCCTGGCGCTGATGCTGGCCTGTGCCCGGATCGCGGCCGCCGCGCTGGTGGAGTCGTGCGGCGGCGATCCGGGCCGGGTGGACGGGTGGCTGGAGGAGGACGCGGCCCGGTACATGGCGCTCGGCGGCCCGGTGCCGCTGTGGGTGCCGGGCCGGCCGGGGCAGCCCACGGGGTGAGGCCCAGGGCTCGGCGGCTCGGTGGCTCGGCGGCCGGGGCTCAGCGGGCCGGGAGGCTGAGGGTGGCGTGCAGGCCGCCGCCGGGGGCGGGGGTGAGGCCGAGGTCGCCGTGGTGGGCGTCGGTGATGGCCACGACGATGGCCAGGCCGAGGCCGTGACCGCGGCGGGCGGGGTCGGACTGCGCGGTGCGGCCGCGGCCCCTCAGGAAGGGCTCGGTGAGGGTGGGGACCGTCTCGGAGGCCAGGCGGGGGCCGGTGTTGGTGACGGCGAGCCGGACCCGGCCGGGGTGGTCCGGATCGGCCCCGGTGGTGACGGTGACGGATCCGCCGGTCGGCAGGTTGTGGCGCAGCGCGTTCTGCAGCAGGTTGACGGCGGCCTGGCGCAGCAGGACCGGGTTGCCGGTGGCGGGGGCGGGCCGGCAGTCGGTGGTGACGGTGACGCCCAGGGCGGCGGCCTCCTCCTGGACGGCGGCGAGGGCGTCGCGGGTGGTGCGGGCCAGGTCGAGGGGTTCGAGTTCGGGGGCGGTGTGGCCGAGGTCGGCAAGTTGGAGGAGCGCTTCGCTGATCTCGATGCCGCGCTGGTTGGTGTCCTGGAGGCGGGTGACGAGGGTGGTCCAGTCCTGGCGGGCCGGGTCGGCTGCGGCGACCTGGAGCATGGTGCGGGTGATGGCCAGGGGGGTGCGCAGTTCGTGGGAGGCGTTGGCGGCGAAGCGCTGCTGGGCGTCGAAGGAGCGCTGGAGGCGTTCGAGCATCTCGTCGAAGGCGTCGGAGAGGTCGGTGAACTCGTCGCGGGGGCCGGCGAGGGCGATGCGGTGTTCGAGTGCTCCGCTCGCGGCGCGGTGGGCGGCACTGGTGATGTCCTGGAGGGGGCGCAGGACGCGGCCGGCGATGAACCAGCCGCCGATCGTGCCGACGGCGGTGAGCAGGGCCAGGGCGTAGCCGGAGATGGTGAGCAGGGAGCGGAGGATCTCCTGGCGGGAGGGGGCGGAGAGGCGGTCGCGGGGGTTGGAGGAGGTGAGCGGGTAGTTGGGGATGTAGCGCATGCCGATGTAGACGACGGCCAGGCAGAGGGTGCCGGTGATGACGGCGAAGAGGGTGTAGCTGAGGGTGAGCCGCAGGCGGGCGGTCAGGCGGCGCGGCCGCGGCGCGGGGCGGGTGCGGGGCGGGGCGCTCACGTGGGGGTGCCGTCGGTGAGGCGGTAGCCGACGCCGGGCACGGTCTGGATCACCCAGGGTTCGCCGAGTCGTTTGCGCAGGCCGGAGATGGTGATGCGGACGGCGTTGGTGAACGGGTCGGCGTTCTCGTCCCAGGCGCGTTCGAGGAGGTTCTCGGCGCTGATGACGCCGCCGCGTGCGGTCATCAGGACCTCCAGGACGGCGAACTGCTTGCGGGAGAGGGCGACGTAGCGGCCGTCGCGGTAGACCTCGCGGCGGAAGGGGTCCAGGCGCAGTCCGGCGTATTCGAGGACGGGGGGCGCGGCCTGGGCGGGGCGGCGGGCCAGGGAGCGCAGCCGGACGACGAGTTCGGCGAGGTCGAAGGGTTTGGTCAGGTAGTCGTCGGCGCCGAGTTCGAAGCCGGCGACCTTCTCGTTGAGGCGGGCGGCGGCGGTGAGCATGAGGACGCGGCAGCCCAGGCGGTGCTCGACGATGGTGCGGCAGACGTCGTCGCCGTGGGTGCCGGGGATGTCGCGGTCCAGGACGACGACGTCGTAGGTGTGGACGGCGAGGCGTTCGAGGGCGGCGTCGCCGTCCGTGACGATGTCGCAGGCGATCGCCTCCAGGCGCAGGCCCGCCTGGACCGCCTCGGCGAGGTAGATCTCGTCCTCCACCACCAGGACCCGCACGCGCTGTTCTCCCGTCCCGCTCTTGCTGTCGTTGCCGTTGCCGTTGCCGTTGCCGTTGGTGTCCATTGGACACGAACGGGCCTATCGAAAACGTATCGGTTAGTGCAGACGTCCTGGTAACACCGCATTTCCTCCCATGGTGTGGCCGCCGGGTTTCCCCGTCGCGGCGAGATGACGAGCGCCGGGAGGCAGCGATGGACGGGACGACGCGCCAGGAGGCGACGCGGTGGCGGACGGCGGGAGGTGGCCGGCGGGCGGTGGCCGTGGGCACCGGGGCGGTGGTGGTGCTGGCGCTGGCCGGCGCCTGCGCGGCCGCCGATCCGCCGGCGACCGAGGCGGCGCTGCGGACCCTGGCGGCCACCGTCGCGCCGTTCTCCTCCTCCCTCGCTCCGGGCTCCGGCTCCTCGGCGGGGGCGGACGGCGACATTCCCGACGGCACGACGCTGACCCCGTTCGACACCGGGGCGCCGGCGGTGGGCAACCTGGACAGGCCACTGCTGGAAGCCGTCCAGCAGGCCGCCCGGGACGCGCGCGCCCAGGGCATCGAGATGACCGTCACCTCGGGCTGGCGCAGCAAGGAGTACCAGCAGCGGCTGCTCGACAAGGGGGTGGCCAGGTACGGGAGTCTGGAGCGGGCCAGGCAGTTCGTGAACACTCCGGAGAAGTCGGCGCACGTCTCGGGCAAGGCCATCGACATCGGCCCGACCAATGCCGACTACTGGCTGATCCAGCACGGCGCGCGGTACGGGCTCTGCCAGGTGTACGCCAACGAGATCTGGCACTTCGAGCTGCTGACCAGCCCTGGCGGGACCTGTCCGGCCCAGTTGCCCGACGCGGCCGGGTAGGGGGCCGTTCATGATCCGATCGCAGGAGGGGCTCGCGCCGGGGGCGGGAGCGGTCTCAAGGCCGGAGGCGGGGCCGGTGGCGAAGGCGGAGGCGGGCCCGGAGGCGGGGGGCGCCTCGGCGGGTGTCGCCCGCCCGGCCGGCCGTCGACGCCGTCGGCAGCGGCGCCCGCCGGTCGGGCGCTGGCGGCGCGGCCGCGTGGCCGCCGCCGTGGCCCTGCTGACCGCCCTCGCCCTGGCCGGTCACCGGCGGGTGCCGAGCCTGGGCGTCCACTTGGGGAGCCTGTGGGAGAGCGCCCTGCCCTGGGCCGGCGTCGTGGTGCCCGCCGTCCTGCTCGTCGCCGCGCTGCGCCGCGCGCCGGTGCCGGCGTGCGCCGCGGTGGTGCTGGCCGCGGTGTGGGCCGTCGTGCTCGGGCCGGTGCTCGCCGGCGGCGGCCCGCCGCCGGGGGGCGGTGCGGGCCCGGCCGGCGGTGCGGGCCTGACCGCGGTCACCCACAACGTGAGCGCGCAGAACCCGGACCCCGCCGGCACGGCCCGGGCGCTGCTCGCCGCCCGCCCCGACCTGGTCGCCCTGGAGGAGGTCACCGACGCCGCGCTGCCCGTCTACCAGCACGTGCTGGACGCCGAACTGCCGCACCGCACGCGGATCGGCACCGTCGCGCTGTGGAGCCGCTACCCGCTGACCGACGCACGGCGGCTGACCATCGACCCGGGCTGGAGCCGCTCGCTGCGGGCCGAAGTCCAGGCCCCCGGTGGGCCGTTGGCCGTGTACGTGGTCCATCTCGCCTCCGTCCGGCTCAACGTCACCGGCTTCGCCACCGCTCACCGCGACCGCAACCTCGCCGCGCTCGGCGCCGCGCTGGACGAGGAGCCCCTGCGCCGGGTGCTGCTGCTGGGCGACCTCAACACCGCCGCCGGGGACCACGCGCTCGCCCCGGTCACCAGCCGGCTGAGCTCCGCGCAGGACAGCGCGGGCGGCGGCTTCGGGTTCACCTGGCCGGCGGTCTTCCCGCTGGCCCGGATCGATCACGTCATGACCCGAGGCCTGTCCGCGACCGCCGCCTGGACCCTGCCCGCCACCTCCAGCGACCACCTGCCCGCCGCCGCCCGGCTGACGCCGTGAGGGGCGTGCGGGCGGCGGGGGCGGGGGGCTGCCGGTGTCAGGCGAGGAGGTCGGACTGGAGGGTGACCACCTGGCGGAAGGCCGCGTCCGGGACGCCGTCGGGGTTGGTCATCGTGACGACGGCGACGAGGTCGGAGGCGCAGAGGTAGGCGACGCGGGCGTTCGGCGTGCCCTTGGCGCCCTTCGCCGAGCTCTCCTGGGCGTCCAGGTGGACGCCCTCGACGGTGTCCCAGGCGCTGTGGGAGGTGCTCTTCGCACCGGGCAGGGCATTGGGCCTGGCGTCGGAACGCAGGGAGGAGAAGACGTTCCAGGACTCGAAGGAGGCACCGAAGCGCAGCAGCCGGATCTGGGTGCGGGTGCCGTCGGAGGCCGTCCACTCCCGGACGGTGGCCGCCCGGCAGGCGTCCTGCAGGAGCAGTGCGCGGAGCTCGGCCGGGTCCCGCTGGTCGGCGAGGATCGCGTCGCAGGTGACCCAGTCGGCCGGGGCCTGGCCGGCGGGGGCCGTGGACGGGCTCGCGCCCGCCGAGGCCGACGCCGAGGCCGAGGCGGAGGCGGTCGGGCTCGGGGTCGGGGTCGCGCTCGCCGACGGGGCGCCGGTGGCCGAGGCGGTGGGAACCGGGTAGAGCGCCGGGGTGAGGCTGCCGCCGGCCTCCTTGGGGGCGGGCAGCAGCAGGTAGCGCAGGTCCGCGGCGTGCAGGGCGTTCTTGCCGCCCGTACGGTCCGGCGCGCTGCTGCCCGAGGGCAGCGGCGGCAGCGTCAGCGGCGGGAAGGTGTAGCGGCCGTCGCCCGGGGTGGCCAGGCCGGGCAGGTCGGTGCGCTCGGGGGCGGTGACGGCCAGCGCGGCGCCGGTGCCCGCGAGGGCGAACACCAGGGTGGCGGTGGCCCAGCGTGCGGCCGCCCTGCGGCGGGCGCTGCGCCGGGCGAGGCGGGCCTCGTGCTCCTCGGGGGTCTCCGCGGCGGGAGCGGCGGGGAACTCGGCGGGGGTGCCCGTGGAGGTCTCCGCGAAGGTCTCCGTGGCGGCCTCGGCGGGGGTGCCCGCGGGGGTCTCGGCGAGGGCGGCGGGCTCGTGCGGGGTGGCGTGGTCGGTCATGCGGACGCTCCCGGGCGGGCGAGGCGGTCGAGCTGCAGGGTGAAGAGGGCGACGATCCGGTCCTTGGGCAGCGGTGCCACGCCCTCGACGTTCATGACCACCAGCAGGTCGCCCTCGGCGGCCGAGCACTCCAGGTAGTCGATCGGCGCGGACGGCGGCGCCGGCATCAGGTAGCAGTGCGCCTCGGGGTGGCCCGGGATCTCCGGGCCGATCCGGAACAGGCCGGTGTCGCCGGTGAAGACCGCGGTGTACTCGTTGAGCTTCTGCACTTCCTGCTGGTTGAACTGGCGCAGCTTCAGGCCGACCACCAGGTCGTCCTCGCTGGTCCGGTACGTCCGCACGCCGGTGGCCTTGACGTGCAGGCCCTCCCAGTAGGAGCGGAGCTTGTCGCGCTTGTCCTTGGGGATCTGCTGGAGTTCGTCGTCCAGTTCGGCGGACAGGAACTCGGCGCCGAGTTCGGTGTCGTTGCCGTAGCCGCCCTCGTCCGGGCCGGGTTCGTAGCCGGCCGGGACGGGCAGCAGCAGGTCGCGCAGCGAACCGAAGTGGTTGCCGTTGGACTTGGCGCCGAACGGCGTGGCGGTCGCGGTCGGGACGGGCGCGGCGGACGGCCCGGCGGCGACGGCCGGGGCCGGGTCGTCGTACTGGGTCTTGATGATGCCGACGCCGATGGCCACCACATACACCGGTCAGG
>NZ_JBHWIJ010000097.1:0-5660 GCF_042732255.1 Kitasatospora sp. NPDC059803
CGCCCGGCCCCGCCCCGCGTCCCCACCCCCCCCCCCCGCCGCGGGCGGTGCGCCCGCACCCCGACCAACCCCGGACGCGCCGCCGCCGACGCACGCCCCCGGCCCTGCCGTACGGTCGTCCCACGCACCACGTACGGGGAGGACCAGGACCATGACCACGGCACCCGCCGAACCGCCGCCGCCCGGCCCGCGCCGGCTGCGCCTGCTCAGCTACAACATCCGCTCGCTGCGGGACGACCGGCGGGCGCTGGCCCGGGTGATCCGGGCCTGCGCACCCGACCTGGTCTGCATCCAGGAGTCACCGCGCTACTGGCGGCCCGAGGGCCAGGCCGCCCGGCTGGCCCGGAGCACCGGGACGGTCGTCCTGGCCGGCGGCGGCCGGACCGCCGCCGGGCCGCTGCTGCTCGGCCGGCCCGGCGCGGCGCAACTGCTGGGCGTGCACGACCGGCTGCTGCCCAAGACCCGCGGCCTGCACGCCCGCGGCTTCGCCACCGCGCTGCTGCGACTGCCCGGAACGGCGCCGTTCACCCTCACCAGCTGCCACCTCAGCCTGGACGCCGACGAGCGGTACGGCCAGTTCGAGCTGCTGCTCGACCAGCTCGGGATCGCCGAACACGGCATCGTGGCAGGGGACTTCAACGAGCACCCGGACGGCAGGGGCTGGCAGCTGCTGGCCGCGCGGCTCCAGGACGGGTACCCGACCGCGCCCTGGGGCGGCGAGTTCACGTCCGTCCCCGAGCGCCCCTACCAGCGGATCGACGCCGTGTTCGCCACGCCCGGGATCACCGTCCTCGGCTGCGGGGTGCCGCACGGGCTGCCCGGCGTCACCGAGGCCGACCTGCGCGCCGCGACCGACCACCTGCCGGTGCTCGCGGTGCTGGAGCTGCCGGCGGCTTAGGAGCTCGGCTCAGACGACGGCGCCGTTGTCCGGGTCCTCGGGCTCGTCCTCGTCGCGGTCCTTCATCCGGGTCACCAGGGTGACGAAGCCGCCGAGGAAGGCGGTGATCCCGACCCAGGCCGGCCAGCCGGCGATCTCCCGCCACACCACCGCGTCGAACAGCAGCAGGGCGGGGCCGCCGAGCACCGCGAGCCAGGCGAACTTCGCGGTGACGTCGGCGGTCGGCAGCGGCGGGGGCTCCGGCGGGACGTAGTGGTCCTCGTCGGTCTCCTCGGCCAGCTCGAAGTCGCGCGGGCCCGAGCCCGCCGCCGGCATCACCGGCCGACCGGAGCGGGGGCGGGGCTGCGGGGCGAGGTCGGCGAGGTCGTCCGGGTCGGTCCGGGAGCCGGGGGCGTCCTTGAAGCCGCCCTTCAGCTCGCTCTGGGCCCGGAGGTTCTCGACCTCCGGCCAGTTGGGGTTGGTGAGGTCCACGGGGTCGTCGAACTGGGCGACCAGGGCGGCGAAGATCTCGTCCTGCTCGGCCTGGCTGCGCTCGGGGGCGCGCCGGGTGCGGGGCTCCGCGGGCGCGGTGGCGTCCGGTTCGGCCGGGCGCCGGTCGGCGGCCGGTGCTTCGGCGGCCTCCGCGGCCGGGGCGGTGACGCCGTCCGCCCCCGGACGGTCCGCCGGGGCGCCGCTGTGCGCGGTGCCGTCCTTCGCCGTGCTGTCCTCGCGGGGTGCCTCGTCCCCGCCGCCCGCCGTGCTGCTCTCGTGCACTTCCGGCCCTTCAGCCATGGTGATCGTCGGATTCGACCCCGGTGACGCCCACCGCGTGCGCGGGGGCCAGCCGTCGGATGAAGTCCTGGCTGGCCGCGAATATTTCCGCCGCGTCGTGGTCCAGCGTCGCGACGTGGAAGCTGCGCTGGCACAGCCGCTCCGTCACGTCGGTCGAGGATATCCGGGCCAGCACCAGTTCCGAGTTGGCCGGCGAGACGACGTGGTCCTGCGGACTGCGGAAGAGCAGCACCGGCTGGGTTACCTGCGGCAGCCGCCGTTGGACGTCCCGCCACAGCCGGCCCAGCGACCAGGCGGCGTTCAGCGGCGTCCGGTCGTAGCCCAGCTCGACCGCGCCGGGCTTGGCGATGTCGTCGGCGATCCCGGGCACGCTCGGCACGAGGTGCCGCAGCACCGGCAGCAGCACACTCGCGGGGTTGTCCGAGCGCACCGACGGGTTGACCAGCACCAGCCCGGACACCGCCGGACCGTGCAGCGCGGCCAGCCGCAGCGCCAGCGCGCCGCCCATCGACAGCGCGCAGACGAAGACCTGCTCGCACTCGGCGGAGAGCGTCAGCAGTTCGTGCTCGACCTCGGCGTACCAGTCCTCCCAGCGGGTGACCTGCATGTCCCGCCACCGGGTGCCGTGCCCGGGCAGCAGCGGCAGCGACACGCTGAACCCGGCCGCCGCCAGTTCCTCCGCCCAGGGCCGCAGCGACTGCGGCGATCCGGTGAAGCCGTGGCACAGCAGCACCCCCACCGGTCCGCCGCGGTGGCGGTACGGTTCGGCACCGGGCAGCAACGGCATGGCGGACTCCTTCGCGGGCGGGTGGCGCTGGGGGAGGAACGCTGGAGGGGGAGGCTGCGGGAATCCGCATCGTCCCACGGCCCCGCCCGGGACGTACACCCCTCATGGCGGCCTCCGCGCGGGCCGCGCGCCCCTCGCGGAGGCCCCCGTGCGAGTGCCTGCGGGAGTCCGGCGGCGGCCCGCCGGGGCGGGGCGGGGCGCGGGCCGAGCCCACGGGGCATTAGGATCGACCGGTCCGCATAACAGGAGGCCCGGGTTGTTCTACCGACTGATGAAGATGATCGTCGCGCCACTGCTTCGGATCTTCTTCCGGCCGTGGATCGAGGGTGAGGAGAACATCCCCACCGAGGGCGCGGCCATCATCGCGAGCAACCACCTGTCCTTCTCGGACTCCTTCTTCTTCCCCGCGCTGATCAAACGCCGGGTGACCTTCATCGCGAAGGCCGAGTACTTCAACACCCCGGGCATCAAGGGCCGGCTGACCGCCGCGTTCTTCAAGGGCGTCGGCCAGCTGCCGGTGGACCGCTCGGGCGTGCGCGGCGCGGGCGAGGCCGCGATCCGCAGCGCCATCGCGGTGCTGGACGGCGGCGAGCTGTTCGGCGTCTACCCCGAGGGCACCCGCTCGCCCGACGGCAAGCTGTACCGCGGCAAGGTCGGCGGCCTGGCCCGCGTCGCGCTGGCCACCGGCGCGCCGGTCATCCCGGTCGCGATGATCGACACCGAGAAGGTCCAGCCGCCCGGTCAGGTGATCCCCAACTTCGGCACCCGCCCCGGCATCCGGATCGGCCGCCCGCTGGACTTCTCCCGCTACCACGGCATGGAGAACGACCGCTTCATCCTCCGTTCGGTGACGGACGAGGTGATGTACGAGATCATGCGGCTCTCCGGCCAGGAGTACGTGGACATCTACGCGACCGCCGCCAAGCGGCAGATCGCCGACGACAAGAAGAAGGCCGACGCCGAGCGCAAGGCCGCCGCCAAGGCGGAGAAGGCGGAGGCGGATGCCGAGAAGGCCGCCGCCGACAAGGCCGCCGCGACGGAGAAGGCCGAGCAGGCCGAGCAGTCCGGGCAGGAGCCGAAGGAGACCGGGTCGGCCTGACGACCGCGGGCACGGCCCAGGGGAGGGGCGCAAGGATGACGGACGGCGAGAGAACCGGGGCAGTCGGCGGCGCGGTCGCGGCCGGGGGCATGTCCGTCGAACTGCCGTTGTGGAAGGCCATCTCCTACTTCCGGGTGCTGGCCCTGTGCTACGCCCTGCTGCGCTACCTCAACTCCTACCTGGACTTCCTGCACCCCGTCGCCGGCTGGATCTTCCTCGGCACACTCACCCTCTGGACACTCGCCAGCACCCGGGCCTTCGCCGGCCCGCAGCGCTGCACCTGGTACGTGCTCGGCACCGACCTCACCCTCGCCGTCACCGGCATCGTGATGAGCGGCCTGACCGACGACCCGGTACGGATCAGCCACGGCGCGCCCACCCTGCCGACCATCTGGGCCGCCGGTACGGTGCTCGGCTTCGCCGGCAAGGGCGGCTGGCGCTGGGCGGCCGCCGCGGGCACGGTGATCGGCGTCGCCAACATCCTCGGCCACGGCGGCCCGACCGGCGACAACATCCACAACATCATGCTGCTGATGGTGGCCGGCTGCGCCATCGGCTACGTCATCGAACTGGCCCGCGCCAGCGAGGCGACGCTCACCCGGGCACTCCAGGTCGAGGCGGCCACCCGGGAGCGCGAGCGGCTCTCCCGGGACATCCACGACGGCGTGCTCCAGGTGCTCGCCCTCGTCCAGCGCCACGGCGCCGAACTCACCGCGCGGCCGGCCGAGGGCGCCGCGGCTGCGGCCGGTGGACGCCCGGGCGGCGACGCCGACTTCGCCGAACTCGGCCGACTGGCCGGTGAGCAGGAGCGCGCCCTGCGGGCGCTGATGACCGGCGGCCCGATCCCGGGGCAGCGCCCGCAGGAGTGCGGGGCCGGGGAGCCGCAGGACCTCACCGCGCTGCTGCGCCCGTACGCCGACGAGCGGATCACGCTGTCCGCCCCCGGCGGGCCGGTGCTGCTGCCCGTCGGGGCGGCCGGCGAACTGGCCGCGGCGGTCGGCGCCGCCGTCGACAACGTCCGCCGGCACGCCGGGGAGCGGGCCCGGGCCTGGATCCTGGTGGAGGACGAGCCGCAGGCCGTCACGGTCAGCATCCGCGACGACGGCCCCGGCTTCGCCCCCGGCCGCCTCGGCGAGGCGGAGCGGGCCGGGCGGCTGGGCGTCTCCCAGTCCATCCGCGGCCGGCTGCTGGACCTCGGCGGCACGGCCGAGCTGTACTCGGCGCCCGGAGAGGGCGTCGAGGTCGAACTCCGTGTCCCGAGGAAGGGTTCTGATGACCGATCAGCCGACGACTGACCGGCCGATACGGGTGATGGTCGTGGACGACCACCCGATGTGGCGCGACGCCGTCTCGCGGGACCTCGCCGAGGCGGGGCTCGACGTGGTGGCCACCGCGGGCGACGGCGAGGAGGCCGTCCGCCGGGCCCGCGCCTGCTCGCCACAGGTCGTCGTGCTGGACCTCAACCTGCCCGGTCTGCCCGGCGCCGAGGTGTGCCGCCAGGTGGTCGCGCAGGATCCGGCGGTGCGGGTGCTGGTGCTCTCGGCCAGCGGCGAGCACCAGGACGTGCTGGAGGCGGTGAAGTCCGGCGCGACCGGGTACCTGGTCAAGTCGGCCGGGCGGGAGGAGCTGCTGGACGCGGTGCGGCGCACGGCCGTGGGCGACGCCGTGTTCACCCCGGGCCTGGCCGGCCTGGTGCTGGGCGAGTTCCGCCGGCTGGCCGCCGAACCGGCCCCGGCCTCCGCGCCGGCCGTCCCGCAGCTGACCGCGCGGGAGACCGAGGTCCTGCGCCTGGTGGCCAAGGGCCTGTCGTACCGGCAGATCGCCGACCGGCTGGTGCTGTCGCACCGGACGGTGCAGAACCACGTCCAGAACACGCTCGGCAAGCTGCAACTGCACAACCGGGTGGAACTGGTGCGGTACGCGATCGAGCAGGGGCTGGACGACGACATCTGACGGCTCCGGCGGGTCCGGCCGCGTTGGCGGTCCCGCGTGCGGTGGGGGGGGGGGGGGGGGGGGAGGCCCCCCCCCCCGGGGAGAGAACAAACCGGAGCACCCCCCCCCGCGCAGACCGCCCCCAAAACAACAACCCCAGCGGGGAGAACACA
>NZ_JBHWIJ010000097.1:5670-20312 GCF_042732255.1 Kitasatospora sp. NPDC059803
GCCGGGGGGGGGGCCGGGCGTCGGGGCGCGCGGGGCGGGGGGGGGCCGCGCCGGCGCCGGCCCCCCCACCGGCTGCTCAGCCGCGGACGGCCGCCGCCTCGCGCAGCAGGCCCGCCACGATGCCGACGCCGTCGCGGGTCAGCACCGACTCGGGGTGGAACTGGAGGCCGGCGAAGCCGGGCCCGCGCAGCGCGTGGACGTCCCCGGTGGCGGCGTCCCGGGCGACCTCGACGCCCTGTGCGGCGAGCCGGGCCGCGTCGGCGTCCGCGCAGCGCGCGGTGAACGTGTTGTAGAAGCCGACGGTGTGCTTGGTGCCGAACAGGTCGATGCTCTCCTGCGCCCCCTGGTACGGGACGTCCTTGCGGCCCAGCGCCAGCCCGAGCTCGCCGCAGAGCAGCTGGTGGCTGAGGCAGACCGCGAGCAGCGGCGCGGTGCGGGCCCCGGACCGGACCGCGGCCAGGGCGTCCGCGACGACCGGCCGCAGCAGGGCCATCTTGGGGTCGTCGGCGAGCGCCGGGTCGCCGGGCCCGGGGCCCAGCACCAGCGGCCCGCGGTGCGCCGCCAGCAGGGCGGGCAGCCCGGGCGCGTCGTAGCGGACGACGCTGACCTGGTGGCCGATCGAGGTGAGCAGGTGGGCGAGCATCGAGGTGAAGGTGTCCTCGCCGTCGACCACCAGGGTCGGCGCGGGCTCGGTGACCACGGTCGGCGTCTGCATCCGCAGCCAGAACGGGGCGAGGTCGGCCCGCCGGGCGTCCAGGGCGGCCTGGACGCGGTGGTCGTCGGCCAGCCGGGGGCCGGTGGGGCCGGGCAGCCGGGCGGGCGCGGGCCGGGCGCCGATCGCGGTGAGCACCCCGGCGGCCTTGGCGTGGGTCTCGGCGACCTCGGACTCGGGGACGGAGTGGCGGACGAGCGTGGCGCCGACCCGGACGACCAGGCGGCCGGTGGCCGGGTCGATGTCGGCGGTGCGGATGCAGATCGGCGAGTCCAGCAGCTGCCCGCCGCTGGCGGAGCGGCCGATCAGGGCGAGCGCGCCGGAGTAGTAGCCGCGCCCGCCGGGCTCGTACCGCTTGATGACCCGGGTGGCGTTCTGTACCGGGCTGCCGGTGACGGTGGCGGCGAACATCGTCTCGCGGAGCACCTCGCGGACGTCCAGCGAGGTGCGTCCGCGCAGCTCGTACTCGGTGTGGGCGAGGTGGGACATCTCCTTGAGCCGGGGCCCGAGCACCTGGCCGCCGAGGTCGCCGACGGTGCACATCATCTTGAGCTCCTCGTCGACGACCATCGTCAGTTCCTCCAGCTCCTTGGGGTCGTGGAGGAACCGGAGCAGCGAGTCGATGTCCGAGCCGCCGGCCGGATAGCGGTAGGTGCCGGAGATCGGGTTCATCACGACGGTGCCGCCGCTCTGCCGGACGTGCACCTCGGGGGAGGCGCCGACCAGACAGCGACCTGGCTCGCCTCCGGCAAGACGGTCCCCGGTGTGCACCAGGAAGGTCCAGTAGGCGCCGCGCTCCTGCTCCAGCAGCCGCCGGAACAGGGTGAGCGCGAGTGCGGGCGAGAAGTTCTCCAGGGTGGCGCCGAAGTCGCGCCGGATCACGAAGTTGGCGCCCTCGCCGTTGCCGATCTCCTCCTCGATCACCCGGCGGACGATCGCGGCGTACGCCTCGTCGTCGATGTCGAACGAGCCGCCGGTGAGCGAGACCGGCGACTGCGGCAGGGCGGCGGTGAGTTCGGCCAGCGGCAGGGTGTGCTGTTCGGTCACCGAGAGGGCCTGCAGCGGGGTCCCGTCGTCGTGCGCCTCGAAGCCGCGCTCGCGGATCTGCCGGTACGGGACGAGCGCGAGCAGGTCGTGCACCGGGCCGTCGGCCGGGACGCCGGTGCGGACCGGCAGGTCGGCGAGGTTCCGGTAGCTGTCGACGGTGCCCACCAGCACCTCGACGGTGTCCGGGGCGAGCCGGGGGGTGCGGCGGTGCAGCAGGGCGAACGCGGGCGCGTCGGGAGCGGTGAGGCGGGCGAGCAGGTCGGCGGTGGCGGTCACGGAGCGGCTTCCTTCCGGGGGACTGGTGAGGTGCGGTGCTGGGATCCGCTCCCGGAGGGCCGTCTGCGCATATGCCGACGGCCGCCCCGAGGGGCGGCCGTCGTGTTCGTCTAGGAACGCGCGATCGGTGGGCCACCCTTGGGGGAGGCCCACCACCAGGAGTGGGTGTGGGGCGCGTGCATGTTTCGAGCGTAGCGGATCGTGCGGGGAGGGTGAGCCCGGTCACGTGTTTGTCCGAGTTATGTCTCACCCCTCGGGCAATGGTCACGAATCGCTCGGGTCACCCCGTAGCCTTGGTGGTGTGACCGTGACGACTGAGACATCGAGGACTGGCCACTCCTGGCAGTCCCTGCCCGCGGCGCAGCAGCCTGAATGGCCGGACCAAGAGGCTCTGCGCAAGACCCTTGCCGAGCTCGCCTCCTATCCGCCGCTCGTGTTCGCCGGCGAGTGCGACCAGCTGCGCGCCCGGCTCGGAGCCGTGGCGCGCGGGGAGGCCTTCCTGCTGCAGGGCGGTGACTGTGCCGAGGCCTTCGACGGCGTCTCGGCGGAGCACATCCGCAACAAGCTGAAGACCCTGCTGCAGATGGCCGCCGTGCTGACGTACGCGGCCTCGGTGCCGGTCGTGAAGGTGGGCCGGATCGCCGGCCAGTACTCCAAGCCGCGCTCCAAGTCGACCGAGACCCGCGACGGCGTGACGCTGCCGGTCTACCGCGGCGACTCGGTGAACGGCTTCGACTTCACCCCCGAGTCCCGCATCCCGGACCCGGAGCGCCTCAAGCGGATGTACAACGCGTCCGCCGCGACGCTGAACCTGGTGCGCGCGTTCACCACCGGTGGTTACGCGGACCTGCGCCAGGTGCACGCCTGGAACCAGGACTTCGTGCGCAACTCGCCGGCCGGCCAGCGCTACGAGCAGCTCGCCCGGGAGATCGACAACGCCCTGGCGTTCATGAACGCCTGCGGTGTGGCGCCGGAGGAGTTCAAGACCGTCGAGTTCTTCTCCTCGCACGAGGCGCTGATCCTCGACTACGAGACCGCGCTGACCCGCGTGGACTCGCGCACCGGCGAGCTGTACGACGTCTCCGGCCACATGGTGTGGATCGGTGAGCGCACCCGCCAGCTGGACCACGCGCACATCGAGTTCGCCTCGAAGGTCCGCAACCCGATCGGCGTCAAGCTCGGCCCGACCACCTCGGTCGACGAGGCACTGACCCTGATCGAGAAGCTGGACCCGGAGCGCGAGCCGGGCCGCCTCACCTTCATCACCCGGATGGGCGCGGGCAAGGTCCGCGACCACCTGCCCACCCTGGTGGAGAAGGTCACCGCGTCCGGCGCCCAGCCGGTGTGGATCTGCGACCCGATGCACGGCAACACCTTCGAGGCCTCCAGCGGCCACAAGACCCGCAGCTTCGACGACGTGCTCGACGAGGTCAAGGGCTTCTTCGAGGTGCACCGCGCGCTGGGCACCCACCCGGGCGGCATCCACGTGGAGCTGACCGGCGACGACGTGACCGAGTGCGTCGGCGGTGGCGACGAGGTGCTGGTCGACGACCTGCACCAGCGCTACGAGACGGCCTGCGACCCGCGGCTCAACCGCAGCCAGTCGCTGGACCTGGCGTTCCTGGTGGCGGAGATGTACCGCGGCCAGTGAGCTGCCACGGGTGAGCCGCCGCCGGCGGGTCACCGGTGAACGAATGTGACGAAAGCCCCTCCGGATTCGGGTTCCCCGAGCCCGGAGGGGCTTTTTCGTACCCGGATCGCCGGGTAAGGTGAGGCTTAGTGAAGTAAGGCAAGCCTTAGTCAAGATCGTTCCGCCAGTCGGCGCCGCACCACCCTGGAGAGTCCGCGATGTACGTGTGCATGTGCCATGCGGTCACCGAGGATCAGGTGAAGAAGGCGATCGACGCCGGTGCCGAGACCCCGCGCCAGATCGCCCGGGGCTGCAAGGCCGGCACCGACTGCGGGTCCTGCGTCCGCCGGATCCAGGCCCTGCTCGGCGAGCACGGCGCCCGGCCCTGCCCGACCGCCCGCCTCGCCGCGAAGCTCGGCCTGGCCGACCCGCAGGCCCAGGCCGCGCCCGCGCCGGTGGCCGCCGCGGCTCCCGCCGCCCCGGCCCTGGTCGCCCCGCTGCGCGCGGCCTGAGGACTCGGCCTGAGGGCTCGGCCTTGAGGGCTCAGGACTCCGGCTGCTCGATCACCTGGGCGAGGTAGAGCGCCTCGCCGAGCTTCTCCAGGAGCTCCAGCTGGGTGTCGAGGTAGTCGATGTGGTGCTCCTCGTCGGCCAGGATGTCCTCGAAGATGTTCGCCGAGGTGACGTCGTTCTTGGCGCGCATCACGACGATCCCGCGCTTCAGCCGGTCGATCGCCTCGACCTCGATCTGGCGGTCCGCCTCGAACATCTCCTTGACCGTCTGGCCGATCCGGACGTGGAACAGCCGCTGGTAGTTCGGCAGCCCGTCCAGGAAGAGGATCCGGTCGGTGAGGGTCTCGGCGTGCTTCATCTCGTCGAAGGACTCGTGCCGGGTGTACTTGGCGAGCTTCGTCCAGCCGAAGTTCTCCTGCATCTTGGCGTGCAGGAAGTACTGGTTGATCGCGGTGAGCTCCGCGGTGAGCTGCTCGTTGAGGAACTCGATGACCTCTGGGTCGCCCTGCATGGCTGGTGCCTCCCTGCGCTACGGCCTGTTGTGACTCCTGCGCTGCGCATCCTGGCATCGAAATGGGAGGAAATTCCAGTAAGTTCACACTCACTAGGACATGTTTCGGAATATCCGATTTGAGCTGATACGGGCTCGACCACCGGTTCTTGGGGATGGGGCGCGTGGCCGCGCCAAGGGGCGCGCACGGCGCGTCGACCGCCGTCTGTCACCATGGAGTCATGGGTCAGTCCGAACAAGAACCGCTTCCGCCGTCTGACCCGAGGCTCCCCCCGGGGCAGCGCGTGCAGCGCGGCTGGCCCGCCCTGCACTACGGGCCCGTACCCCGCTTCAAGCCGCTGACCTGGGACCTCCAGGTGTTCGGCGCGACCGCCTCGGCGGAGAAGCACAGCTGGGGCTTCGAGGCCTTCCACGCCCTGCCGCGCACCACCGTCGTCGCCGACCTGCACTGCGTCACCAAGTTCACGCTGCTCGGCAACGAGTGGTCGGGCGTGCCGGCCGCCGCCCTCCTCGACCTGGAGCCCCCCGCGCCCGGCGTCACCCACGTGATGGTCTGGGCCGAGTACGGCTACAGCGCCAACCTGCGGCTGGCCGACTTCGCCGACCCGCGGACGATCTTCGCCACCCACCGCAACGGCGAGCCGCTGACCGCCGAGCACGGCTTCCCCGTCCGGCTGATCGTCCCCGGGCTGTACGCCTGGAAGGGCCCCAAGTGGGTCCGCGCGGTGGAGTACATGCGGGCCGACCGCCGGGGCTTCTGGGAGGAGCGCGGCTACCACAACCTCGCCGACCCGTGGCGCGAGCAGCGCTACTCCCACCAGGAGGAGCCGGGCGACGGCCCGCTGCGCTGAGGGCGGACCGGCGTTCGGAGGAATCCCCTCAGAAGCGAGGGATCCCCTTAGAAGAAGGGGAAGTTGACCGTCACCGTGGTGTGCTGCGGGCGCCGCTCGCCGGCCGCCGGGGACTGGCCGGACACCTTGCCGGTGCCGAACAGGTTGACCCCGCTGGTCTGCATCGTGAAGCCGGCCGCCTGGAGCGCCTTCGCCGCGTCGTCCTTGCTCATCCCGGTGACGTCCGGGACGGGCACCATGCCCTTGCTGACCACCAGCGAGACCGCGGTGTTCTCCTGGAGCAGCTGCCCGGCCGCGGGCGAACTGCTGATCACCACGCCCTCCGGCACGGTGTCGTCGTACGTCCCGGTCACGCCGCCCCTGGTCAGCTGGGCCGAGGTCAGCGCGTCGGCGGCCTGGTCGGCGGTCTTCCCGGTCAGGTCCGGCACCGCGATCCGCTTGGGGCCCCTGGAGACGGTCACCGTCACGGTGTCGCTCTTGCGGGTCCGCGCACCCACCCCGGGGTCGGTGGCGATCACCTGCCCGGCCGGGACGCTCTCGCTGAACACCTCGACGAAGCGGCCGTGCATGCCGTCCTTGTCCAGGATCCGCTGGGCCTCGGCCCGGTCCTTGCCGAGCACGCCGGGCACCGGCCCGTACAGCCCCTCGGACAGCCCGTACGTCGCGCCGCCGACCGCCAGCACCAGGGCGGTCAGCGCGGCCGCCCAGATCAGCGGCTTGCGGGGGAGGCGGCGCAGCAGGCCGGGCCGGCGCCCGCGCACCGGGGTCGGCTCGTCGTACGGGCGCGGCTCGACCAGCAGCTGGTCCAGCAGCTCCGCCGGCACGTCCAGCACGCTGGTGGGCTCCGGCGCCGCGGCGTCGACGGGCCCCGTCGGCGGCTGGATCACCGAGGTCGGCTCGCTGGTCGGGTAGCGCGGGCTGGGCCGGGTGGAGGCCGGCGGCTCGGCGTCCAGCTCGGCCGGGGTGAGCGTGCGGCGGAGCCGCTGGAGGGCGGCGAGCAGTTCGACCGCGTCGTACGGGCGGGCCTCGGCCGTCCGGGCGCAGGCACCGGCCACTATGGCGTCCAGCCCGGGGCCGACGGCCGGGGCGATCAGCGAGGGGGCGGGGACGTCCTCGTGCAGGTGCTTGTACATGACCTGGACGGGGTTGTCGCCGGTGTGCGGGCGGCGGCCGGTGAGCATCTCGTAGAGCAGGATGCCGGCCGCGTAGACGTCGACCCGCTGGTCGGTGGGGGCGTCCGGGAGGATCTGCTCGGGGGCCAGGTAGGAGACGGTGCCGAGGACCGTGCCGCCGGTCGCGGTGCTGGTCGAGGTGGGCGCGCCGTCGGCGGTGCCGAGGACCCGGACCAGGCCGAAGTCGGCGACCTTGACCAGTCCGTCCTCGGTGATCAGCACGTTCTCGGGTTTGACGTCCCGGTGCACCAGCCCGGCCCGGTGGGCGGCGCCGAGGGCGGCCAGCACCGGCTCCAGCACGTCCAGCGCGGCCCGCACGGACAGCGCGCCGCGGTCGCGCAGCAGGTCCCGCAGGGTGCGGCCGGGCACGTACTCCATGGCGAGGAAGACGTTCGCGCCGTCCGCGCCCTGGTCGAAGACGTTCACCACGTTCGGGTGGGAGAGCCGGGCGACGGCCTTGGCCTCGCGGATGAACCGGGCGGTGAAGCCGTCGTCCCCGGCCAGCGCGGGGTGCATCACCTTGAGGGCGACGACCCGGTCCAGCCGGGTGTCGGTGCCCCTGTAGACGGTGGACATCCCGCCGGTCGCGATGCGCTGCTCGACCCGGTACCGGCCGTCGAGCAGGGTACCGATCAGGGGGTCGTGCAATGCCATGTCCACCCGGAGAGTCTAGAGCTCCGGCTGTCGGCCGGACCCGGAGGACATCGCCTCCGGGCCCGGCTGTGCCCGGTTTGTGACACGGCACACGCGGGTGGGTGCCGGGCGTCCCGGCGTCAGAACGCCGGGTGCTCGCGGGTGTCCAGCTCCGCCCGGCCGGCCATCGCCGAGGAGGCCTCGGCGTGGAACCGGCGCGGGATGCGGCCGGCCCGGTGGGCGAACCGGCCCGCCTCGGCGGCGTGCCGCATCGCCTCGGCCATCAGTACCGGGTCCTGCGCCCTGGTCACCGCGGAGGCGAGCATCACCGCCGCGCAGCCCAGCTCCATCGCCAGCGCGACGTCCGAGGCGGTGCCGGCGCCCGCGTCCAGGATCACCGGGACGCCCGCGCCCTCCACGATCAGCTGGAAGTTGTGCGGGTTGCGGATGCCCAGGCCGGAGCCGATCGGCGAGCCCAGCGGCATGATCGCCGCGCAGCCGACGTCCTCCAGCTTGCGCGCCAGCACCGGGTCGTCGTTGGTGTACGGCAGCACCGTGAAGCCGTCGTCTACCAGGGTCTCGGCGGCGTCCAGCAGCTCGATCGGGTCCGGCAGGAGGGTCCGCTCGTCGGCGATCACCTCCAGCTTCACCCAGTCGGTGCCGAGCGCCTCGCGGGCCAGCCGGGCGGTCAGCACGGCCTCCCCGGCGGTGAAGCAGCCCGCCGTGTTGGGCAGCACCCGGATGCCGTTGCGGGTCAGTACGTCCAGGACGGAGCCCTGGGTGCCGGCGTCGACCCGGCGCATCGCCACGGTGGTCAGCTCGGTGCCGGAGGCCAGCAGTGCCCGTTCGAGGATCTCCAGGCTGGGTGCGCCGCCGGTGCCCATGATCAGCCGGGAGCCGAAGGACGCCCCGGCGATGGTCAGCAGGTCGTCGGCCATGTCAGCCTCCCTGGACGGCGGTGAGGATCTCGATCCGGTCGCCCGCCGACAGTTCCGTGGCCGGCCACGAACTGCGCGGCACCACGGCCTCGTTGAGGGCGGCGGCGACGCCGCTGTGGGCGGCGCTGAGGGTGGCCACGACCTCTGCGAGGGTGGTCGTGGTGGACACCCGGCGGGGCTCGCCGTTGACGGTCAGCGCGATCTCGGCCGGTGCGGTCCGGGCCGGGGTGGTCTGGGTCGGCGTGGTCTGGGCCGGCGTGGTCTCGGGTGGTGCGATCTCGGTCATGCGGAGGCCTTCGTGGTGGAGCGGTCGGGGGAGAACCGGGTGGGTGTGAACGGCTGTGCGAGCTCGGGGAGTTCGCCGGTCGCCAGGTACTCGGCGAGCAGGTCGGCGGTCACCGGGGTGAGCAGCACGCCGTTGCGGTAGTGGCCGGTGGCGGCGACCAGCCCGGGCAGCGCGGTCGGGCCCAGCAGCGGGGCGTTGTCCGGCGAGCCGGGCCGCAGCCCGGCCGAGGTCTCCAGCAGCGGGAGTTCGGTGATGCCCGGCACCAACTCGTGGGCGTCGCGCAGCAGTTCGTACACCCCGCCGGCGGTGACGGTGGTGTCGTAGCCCTGCTCCTCGGTGGTCGCGCCGATCACCAGCTCGCCGTTCTCCCGGGGCACCAGGTACAGGTGCTGCCCGCGCACCACCGCGCGGACGTTGCGGGACAGGAACGGCCGGTACGCCTCGGGGATCCGCAGCCGCAGGATCTGCCCCTTCACCGGGCGGACGGCCGGCAGCACGCCCTCCGGCAGTCCGGGCAGCCGGTGGCTGTGCGGGCCGGCCGCGAGCACCACCTGGTCGGCCCTCGGGGTCTCGCCGGTGCCGAGCCGGGCGCCGACCGCGCGGCCGCCCTCGACCAGCAGCCCGACGGCCTCGGCACGGTGGACCACGACCCCGGCGAGCTCGCAGGCGGCCACCAGGGCGGTCAGCAGCCGGCGGGGATCCACCTGGTGGTCGTCCGCGACGTGCAGGCCTCCGCGTACGCCGGGGGCGAGCATCGGCTCCAGCCTGCGGGCCTCCCGGCCGGTCAGCCAGGACGAGTCCAGGCCGAGCCGCTGGTGGAAGGCGTGCAGCTCGCGCAGTTCCTCGCGGTCGTCGGAGTCCAGCGCGACGGCGATCGTGCCGCACCGGCGGTACCCGGTGTCCAGGCCGCCGCTCGCCTCGGTGAGCTCGGCGGCGAAGTCCCCGTACCGCTGGTTGGAGGCCATGCCGAGGCGCAGCAGCGGCTCCTCCCCGTACTGCAGCTCGGTGACCGGGGCGAGCATCCCGGCCGCGACCCCGGCCGCCCCGCCGCCGGGGGAGGGGTCGACCACGACGATGTTCCGCAACCCGCGCTGCGCGGCGCGCCAGGCGACGGCGAGGCCGATGATGCCCCCGCCGATCACCAGCACATCGGCGTGGGTTTCCTCGGGCAAGCGTGACAAGGCTGCTCTTCTCCCTTCGCCGGAATGACCCGGATCAGGTTCGGACGGTCGCGGGCCGTGCCAGCCCGCCTCTCAGCCCGGTACGCCGGGCTCCCGTGATGGTGCCCCCACCATAACGCCGGGGGCGGGCCCGGCCGAAGGCCCGTATGCGGGGTGGACGGGCCGGTGGCCCCGGCAGGGCGCTGAGTACAGTGACGGGCGTGGCAGAGCTGAACGCAACGGATCAGGTGGTCGTCGTCGGGGCCGGGCTGGCCGGGGCGCAGTGCGCCCTGAAGCTGCGGCAGGGCGGCTGGCGGGGGCGGATCACGCTGGTCGGGGAGGAGCCGCACGCGCCGTACGACCGGCCGCCGCTCTCCAAGGACGTGCTGCTCGGCAAGGCCGACGCCACCACCCTGGACATCGACTACCCGCACCTGGGCATCGAGCTGCTCACCGGCCGCCGCGCCACCGGCCTCACCCCCGGCGTGCTGCACACCGACGCCGGCGACCTCCCGTACGACGCCCTGGTGATCGCCACCGGCGCCACCCCGCGCGCCCTGCCCGGTGCCGAGCGCGCGCACCTGCTGCACACCCTGGACGACGCGCTGGCGCTGCGCGCCCTGCTGCGGCCCGGCCTGCGGCTGGTGCTGGTCGGCGCGGGCTGGATCGGCGCCGAGGTGTCCACTGCCGCCCGCGCGGCCGGCTGCGAGGTGACGGTGGTCGAGGCGGGCCCGGCGCCCGTCCCCGGCGCGCTGCCGGCCGAGGTCGGTTCGGCGATGGCCGCCTGGTACGCCGAGGCCGGTGTCGACCTGCGCTGCGGGGTCGGCGTGGCCGCCGTCGAGGAGGGCGCGGTGCTGCTCGCGGACGGCTCGCACCTGCCCGCCGACGAGGTCGTGGTCGGCGTCGGCGCCCGGCCCGCGACGGGCTGGCTGGCCGGTTCCGGTGTCGAGCTGGACGGCACCGGCGCCGTCCTGGTGGACGGGCGGCTGCGCACCGGCCTGCCCGGCGTCTTCGCGGCCGGGGACTGCGTCAGCTACCCGTCCGCCCGCGCCGGCGCCCGGCTGGCCGTCCAGCACTGGGACCACGCGTTGCAGTCCGGCGAGGCCGCGGCGGCCGCCGTCCTCGGCGCGGACGCGCCGCCGTACGACCCGGTGCCGTACTTCTGGTCGGAGCAGTTCGGCCGGATGGTCCAGTACGCCGGGCGGCACGCCGAGGGCGACGAACTGTTGTGGCGGGGCGGCCCGCAGGACGCCTCCTGGACGGTGCTCTGGCTGCGCGACGGGGTGCCGAGCGCGCTGCTGGCCGTCGACCGGCCGCGCGACCTGACCCAGGGCCGCCGGCTGATCGAGCGCGGCACCGCGCTGGACCTGGCCCGTGCGGCGGACCCCTCGGTGCCGCTGAAGTCGGCGGTCGCGGGGTAGCGGCTGGTGCGCGGGGGGCTGTGGAGGTGGCAGTCTGGTGGCGTGAGTGAGATTGAAAGCAAGATTGAAGCCCTGGTTTCCGAGTGGATGTACCTGCCCGACATCTCGGAGCAGTGGGGGGTGCGCGTCACCGAGGTGCGCGACCTGGTCCGCACCGGCGGGCTGATCGCCGTCCGGCGGGGCCCCAACAAGTCGCTGCAGGTCCCTGCGGCGTTCATCGACGGCCAGGGGCTGGTCAAGCACCTGTCCGGCACCCTGACCGTGCTGCGCGACTGCGGTTACAACGACGTGGAGATCCTGGAGTGGCTCTTCACCGAGGACCCGTCGCTGCCCGGCAGCCCGATCCAGGCGCTGCAGGAGAACCGCGGCACCGAGGTCAAGCGGCGCGCCCAGGCGATGCTGATCTGATGGCGGCGGACACGCCGCGCCGGCGGCTGGCCGACGCCCGGCTGTACCTGTGCACCGACGCCCGCCGGGAGCAGGGCGACCTCGCCCAGTTCCTGGACGCGGCGCTGGCGGGCGGGGTGGACATCGTCCAGCTCCGGGACAAGGGCCTGGAGGCCAAGCAGGAACTGGAGGCCCTGGAGGTCTTCGCGGACGCCTGCCGCCGCCACGGCAAGCTGCTGGCCGTCAACGACCGCGCCGACGTCGCGCACGCGGCCCGGCCGGACGTGCTGCACCTCGGGCAGGACGACCTGCCGGTGCCGGCCGCCCGGGCGATCCTCGGCGACGAGGTGCTGATCGGCCGGTCCTGCCACGCCGAGTCCGAGGTGGACGCGGCGGTCGCCGAGCCCGGCGTGGACTACTTCTGCACCGGCCCGGTCTGGCCGACCCCGACCAAGCCGGGCCGCCCGGCGCCGGGCCTCGGCCTGGTCTCGTACGCGGCGAAGCAGAGCACCGACCGGCCGTGGTTCGCCATCGGCGGCATCGACCTCGGCAACCTCGACGAGGTGCTGGCCGCCGGCGCCCGCCGGATCGTCGTGGTCCGCGCCATCACGGCCGCCGACGACCCGCAGGCCGCCGCCGCCGAGCTCGCCCGGCGGGTGCGCTCGGCCTGACGGCCCCGGGGGCCGTCACCGTTCTCCGTCCCTGCGGATCCTCTTGCGTGCGGATCTCAGTACTTGCGGACGGTGGCGGCCTCGGCCAGGGCCAGCAGCACCGTGCGGGCCTGCTCGTCGGCCAGCGGCGCCGCCTCCAGCGCGGCCAGGGACTGCCGCATCAGCTCGTCGATCCGGCGCTCCACCCGCTCGGGCGCGCCGCTGCGGGCCACCAGGTCGCGCAGCCCGGCGACCTCCTCGGGCACCAGGTCCGGCGCGCCGAGCCGCTCGTCCAGGTGCCGGGCGTCGGCGGCCGGCAGGCCCCGCATCGCGTGCGCCACCAGCAGGGTGCGCTTGCCCTCGCGCAGGTCGTCCCCGGCCGGCTTGCCGGTGACCGCCGGATCGCCGAAGACGCCGAGCAGGTCGTCCCGCAGCTGGAAGGCCTCGCCCAGCGGCAGCCCGAACGCCCCCAGCGCCGCCACCAGCTCCGGGCCGGCCCCGGCCAGCAGCGCGCCGACCTGGAGGGGGCGCTCGATCGTGTACTTCGCCGACTTGTAGTGCAGCACCGTCTGCGCCCGGTCGAGCGCGCCCTCGTCGGCGGAGTCGCCGGCCACCGGCTCCAGGACGTCCAGGTACTGGCCGACCATGACCTCGGTGCGCATCAGGTCGAACACCGGCTTGGCGGCCAGCACGGCGGCCGGCTCCAGGCCCGAGCGCAGGAACAGCTCGTCGCACCAGATCAGCAGCAGGTCGCCGAGCAACACCGCCGCCGAGGCGCCGTACTGCTCGCGGTCGCCGCGCCAGCCGTTCGCCCGGTGCAGCGCCTCGAAGCGGCGGTGGATCGAGGGCAGGCCGCGGCGGGTGTCGCTGCGGTCCATCAGGTCGTCGTGCACCAGGGCGCTCGCCTGGAGCAGTTCCAGCGCGGCCGCCGCGTTCGCGATACCCTCGCCGCCGGCCGGGCCGCCGGCGGCGCGCCAGCCCCAGTAGCAGAAGGCCGGGCGCAGCCGCTTGCCGCCGTCCAGCAGGAAGTCGCGCAGGGCGTCGGCGGCGGGCACGAGCTGCGGGGAGATCTTGTCCAACAGGGCGGACTGGCCGTCCATGAACGCGGCGAGGGCGGCGTTGACGCGCGCGCGGACGTCCTCCACGTCTATGGGGTTGGCCGGCCGGTTGCTGGACGAGGTCACGATGAGGCTCCGCTGGTTCGCTGGGGTGCAGCAAGCGTAGCGGGGTAGCTGGGAACGGATGTGCGAGCCGGCGTGCGGGCCGGCGGGCGCGGGCTTCGAGCGCCGGTCGGAATTCGTCGGACCACGGACGGAGTATCGTCCACCGCTTGTCTCAATCCGTGGTACCGAGTTGTCCGGCCCCTTCGAACGCCCGATAACCTGCCAGCATGGCACTCGGCATCGCTTCCACCAGACCGGACCGCGCACTGACGGTCCGCGAACTCCTGGCAGCCGGAAAGCGGTCCTTCTCCTTCGAGTTCATGCCCCCGCGCACCGAGGTCGGCGAGCAGAGACTCTGGGACGCCATCCGCCGGCTCGAACCGCTGGACCCCAACTTCGTCTGCATGACGTACGGCGCGGGCGGCTCCTCGCGCGAGCGCACCGTCAACATCGTCGGCCGGATCGCCACCGAGACCACGCTGACCCCGGTCGCCCACCTGACCGCCGTCGACCACTCGATCGCCGAGCTGCGCAACATCATCGGCCAGTACGCCGACCAGGGCGTGCGCAACGTCCTCGCGGTCCGCGGGGACCCGCCCGGCGACCCGATGGGCGAATGGGTCAAGCACCCCGACGGCGTCACGTACGCGTACGAGCTGGTCGAGCTGATCAAGGGCATCGGCGACTTCTGCGTCGGCGTCGCCGCCTCGCCGAACATGCACCCGCGCTCCACCGACTGGGACGAGGACATCCGGCACTTCGTCGGCAAGGTCCGGGCGGGCGCCGACTACGCGATCACCCAGATGTTCTTCGAGGTCGACGACTACCTGCGGCTGCGCGACCGGGTCACCGCCGCCGGCTGCGAGACGCCGATCATCCCGGAGATCATGCCGGTCACCAACGCCAAGCAGCTGGAACGCTTCCCCCAGCTGAGCGGCTCCGCCTTCCCCGCCGACCTGGAGGCCCGGCTGCGGGCCGCCGTCGACGACCCGGCGGCGCTGCGCGCGATCGGCATGGAACACGCCACCGCGATGGCCGAACGCCTCCTCGCCGAGGGCGCGCCGGGCCTGCACTTCATCACGCTCAACCACTCCACGGCGACGCTGGAGATCTACCAGAACCTCGGCCTGCACCAGCGCCACGCGTAGGCCCCGTCCGGCGCCGTCGGGGGCCCTGCTCCGGGCAGACCGGGGCCGGCGAGCCCGGACGTGCACCGCGCCCCCCCCCCCCCCAAGCAGGACGGCGGGGTCCGGTGGCCCCCCGCCGCCGCCCCCCGGGACCCCCTGGCGGAAC
>NZ_JBHWIJ010000097.1:20322-26424 GCF_042732255.1 Kitasatospora sp. NPDC059803
TCGGGCGCGCGCGGGCGCGTTGGGGGCCCCGCCCGGGTGACCGGGGGGTCGGCGGCGCCGTCTTGAACCCCGCCCATCCCCCCCCCGTTGGTCTCGGGGCTCGGTCGTGTGCGCCCCGGCCGCGACCGGCGGGAACGCGATGCGGTACCCCGGCCGTTGAACCGGTACAGTCGCCGCACACGCGCGGCGAGCGCGGGCACGCGACTGGAGGTAGCGGGCGGATGGGCATCGGATACCTGCTGCTGTACGTCGCGTTGGCGGTGGTGGCGCTCTGGCTGGTCGCCGAGGTCCTGCTGCAGAACCGGGCCCCGCTGCACTGGCGGGCCCTCGCCCTGGTCGGCTTCCTCGGAGTGGCCGCCGGCATGGTGCTCGGCTCCGTCCCGGTGATCGGCGCCGGCGCCGCCCTCTTCGCGGCCGGCCAGACCTTCGTCACCCTCTCCGTCAAGCGCGGCTACCGGGCCGGCTGGTCGCTGCGCAAGGCCGACGGCTCGCTGCCCGGCCCGCTCGCCAAGGTGCCCCTGCTCGGCGCCCTCACCGGCGGCGCGGCCGCCGTGGCCGCGGTCGAGGCCACCGAGAAGCGGATCGGCGAGGTCAGCGCCGTCGAGGAGGCCCCGGTCGCCGCCCCCGTCCTTGCCCCGGTTGCCGAGGACATCCCCGAGGTCGAGCAGACCGCCGCCTTCGAGATGCAGGAACTCACCCAGGACGGCGTCTACGCGCCCGCCTACTACGAGCAGCAGCAGGCGCCGCACGACCCCTACGCCGAGGCCTACCAGTCCGGCTACGACAACGCCGCCCAGCCGCAGCCGGCCTACGAGC
Organism: Kitasatospora sp. NPDC059803; assembly: GCF_042732255.1. Classification (NCBI taxonomy): domain Bacteria; kingdom Bacillati; phylum Actinomycetota; class Actinomycetes; order Kitasatosporales; family Streptomycetaceae; genus Kitasatospora; species Kitasatospora sp. NPDC059803. Next base: position 21,139 of record NZ_JBHWIJ010000097.1, read on the forward strand.
AGCAGCAGTGGCAGAGCCAGCAGCAGCCCGCCTTCGCCTACGACCAGGGCTACGGGGCCTACCCCCAGCAGCCCGACCCGTACAACGGCTACCCGCAGCAGGACCAGTACCAGTCCTACCCGCAGCAGCAGCCCGGCTGGGAGCAGCACCCCCAGCAGCAGTGGCAGACCCCGCAGCAGCACCCCGAGCAACACCTGGAGCAGCACCCCGGCCAGCAGCCGGGCCAGCACCCCCAGGGCATCCCGCAGCAGCAGTCCTACGACCACACGTACGGCTACCAGCAGCAGAACACCTGGCCCCAGGGCTGAGTTCCGGCGCCAGGGCCGCTAGGCCCTGTCCGGCCGGACCTAAGCCGGGCCGATCAGGTTGGCGGCGATGCAGGCGGACATGCCGGTCCGGGCCAGTCCGCCGCCGGGGTGGGCCGCTCCGCCGATCAGGTAGAGGCCGGGGACGGGCGACTCGTTGGCGGGCTGGAGCCATCCGCCGCCGTCTCCGGCGAGCGCGGGGCGGGGGACCGACCCGCCGAGGGCGCCGGTCTCCCGGCGGGTGTCGTCCGGGGTGCGCACGACCCGCCACAGCACCCGTTCGCGCAGGCCCAGGCCGGCGGCGTCGGCGTGCGCCAGCAGCTGGTCCGCGTAGTGCTCGGCGACCCCGGGCGCCGTCCAGTCGACGTCGCCCTGGGCGGGGACGGTCGCGGTCAGCACCACGCTCTCGTGCGCCTCGTCGGGGCGCAGCGAGGGATCGTCCGGGCGCAGCACCTGGAGGGTGGGGCGTTCGCAGGGCGGGGCCGAGAGGGTCAGGGCGTCCCGCTCGGCCGCCGGGTCGGCGGCGTGCACCACCGTCCGGTGCGGGGTGCCGGCCGGCCGGGCGCCGCGCAGCGCGAGCAGCACGCTGAACCGGCCGGGCACCTCGGACGGCTCCCCGTGGTCGGGTCCGAGCTCCGGCCACCGGGCGAGACCGTCACGGAAGAGCGACCTGGTGTCCATCGAGGAGACCACCAGGTCCGCGTCGATCCGGCCGCCCGGGGTGTCGACGCCGCAGGCCCGGCCGTCCTCGACCAGCACCTCGGTGACCGGGGTGTCGAAGCGGAACTCCACCTTGCGCAGCTCGCAGCGCCGGTGCACCGCGTCCGCCAGGGCCCGCAGGCCGCCCCGGACGTACCAGACGCCGAAGGACTGCTCCATGTACGGCAGCACGGTGGCCCCGGCGGGGGCGGAGCCGGGGGGCAGGCCGAAGCGCAGGGCGTGCTCCGCCAGCAGCGCGGTGAGGCCGGGGTGGCCGCCGAGTTCGCGGGCGGCGACGTCGGCGAGGGTCCAGGGGCGGGGCCGGCCGAGCCGGGCGAGCAGGCCGCGCCGGGGCGGGACGGGGTAGGGGTCGGTGTGCAGCGGCGACCGGTCGGCCGGGAGCGGCTCCTCCAGGAGCGGGCGGCGGGTGGCCTCCCAGACCGTCCGGCCGTGGTTCATGACCGCGCTCCAGCGGGCGCCCGAGCCGGCGCCGAAGGCGGCGTCCAGGGCCTGGCTGACGCCGCCGCGGGAGGCGTTGGGCAGGCTGACGGCGGTGCCGTCCGGGAACAGGTGCCGGCTCTCCGGGTCCACCGGGGCGAGGTCGACGAGCTGTTCCAGCGGCTCCTTGCCGGTCTTCAGCGCGAGGTCGCGGTAGACGGCCGGGAGGGTCAGCAGGCCGGGGCCGGTGTCGAAGGCGAAGCCGTCGCGCTCGTACCGGCCGACCATGCCCCCGTACGTGCCGCCGGCCTCGCAGACCGTCACCCGGTGTCCGAGGGTGGCCAGCCTGGAGGCCGCCGCGAGCCCGCTCATTCCTGCGCCGATGATGACGATCCGTGCCATGGCACCTGATCCTAGGCCGTGACCTGGGCCGTGACCTGGGCCGTGACCTGGGCCGGTCCGGGCCCGGCGGGCGCCGTCCTCAGCGCCGTGGGACGTACGGCCGGTCCGCCTCCTGTCCGCGGGCGGCGGACCGGGCGTCGCGGGCGGCGCGGCGTTCGCGGCGGCGGGCCCGGAAGGCGCGGATCCGGTTGACCGCGAACCAGACCAGCAGCAGGCCGACGGCGAGCAGGACGGCGGCGATCGAGGCGGCCAGCCAGGGGTGGAAGATCGCCAGGGAGACCAGCCCGGCCACCGACACGTCCTCCGCCATGCTGACCGCGATGTTGCTGGCCGGCTCGGGCGAGGTGTTGACCGCCATCCGCAGCGAGGCCTTGACCAGGTGGCTGACCAGCGCCGTGGTGCCGCCCATGGCGCCCGCCGCGACCTCGCCGAGCGAGCCCGGGTCGGTGCTCGCGATCAGCGCGCCGACGGTGGCGCCCGCGATCGGCCGGATCACGGTGTGCACGGAGTCCCAGAGGCTGTCGACGAACGGGATCTTGTCGGCCACCGCCTCCAGCAGGAACAGCACGGCGGCCGCGGCCAGCACGTCGGTGCGCTCCAGCGCGGGCGGCACCGAGTCCGCGCCGCCGAAGCGGCCCAGCAGTCCGAGCAGCAGCACCACCGCGTAGGCGTTGATGCCGCTGGCGAGTCCGCTGGTGAAGATCAGCGGCACGATCGTCATGGCTTCCCCCTCCTCATCGCTTTCCCCCTCCTTCTCGTGGCCGTGGCCGGGCCGCCCGGGCCACGGCCGTACCGTACCGGGACGTGCCGGGTCGGCCCGCCGGTTCCGGCCACGCCAGGGCCCGGGGCCGACGGATCTGAGTACGCGTACTCAGATCCGGGGTTGAGTACGTCAGCGGATGGCCCGCCGACCTGCCGGGACGGGAGAGTGGTGGCACCGGGACGGCGGCGCGTCGGGCGCCCCGCCCCGGACGGCGGATCCGTCCGCCCAGCCGGCAGATGAGGGGTCGGCGGGGCGGCGGCGGAGATCCGCCACTGGAGCCGGTCACGGGCCCTGCACCGCCGACACGGGGCGGCGGAGCGGGCCGGGGGGAGACCGGCCACCGGAAGGGGAGCTGGCCACCGCCGCCTGTGGGGAACGGCGGAGCGGCGGCGTACGGCGGCGGCACAGGACCTGGGGGGACAGGCCCGTGCCCGCCGCCGCTCACCCGTTCCGGGCCGCGTTGTCAGTGGTCCCGTTCACGATGGAGGGGCACGGACCGCCCGGTCCGCGCGCTGCCTCGGAACGGGGGAGACCATGACCATCAGCCGTCCTGAGCCCGTCACCGCCCGCCTCCACTCCACCGCCCTGCCGTCCTCCCCGGGCGGGCGCCCGGGTGGCGGGGACGTCCACCCCGTGCTGCGCCGGACCGCCGCGCCGCCGGCCGCCCTCGACCTGCTCGCCGACGCCCACCGCACGCTCGCCCGGGCCCGCCTCCTGGAGGACCCGCTGGAGCGGTACGCCACCGCGCACCTGGCCGCGCTGCGCACGGTGGCGGCCGTGCTCGCGGTGCGTGGGCGGCCGGAGAAGAGCCCGCGCCGGCGCAAGGCCATCCGCAGTGCCTGGGAGGTGCTGCCCGAGATGGCCCCCGAGCTGGCCGAGTGGGCGCTCTACTACGCCGCCGGCGCCCGCCGCCGGGCGGCCGCCGAGGCCGGGATCAGGGGCGCCGCCTCGGCCCGTGACGCCGACGACCTGGTCCGCAACTCCGCCCTGTTCCTGCGCCTGGTCGAGCGCCTGCTCGGCCTGCGCCCGGCCCCGCCGGCCCCGCGGCTTCCGCTGGACGGCGACGACCCGCCGGGGGTGACGGGCCCCGCCACCCGCCCGGTCTAAGGTGGAGGCATCCTGATCGATCTGCATGTGCCGAGGAGTCCCGCCTTGTACCCGACGCGTCCCCGCAGTGCCCTGCGTACCGCCGTGGTGTGGGAGGTGGTGCGGGCCGCCCTGGAGAAGCGGGCGGCCGAGCTGGACCAGCCGGTGCTCGACGTGGTCGACACCGGCGGCGGCACCGGCAACTTCGCCGTGCCGGTGGCCAAGCTCGGCCACCGGGTCACCGTGGTCGACCCCAGCCCGGACGCGCTGTTCGCGCTGGAGCGCCGGGCCGCCGAGGCCGGGGTGACGGAGCTGGTCCGGGCCGTCCAGGGCGACACCCAGACGCTGCCCGAGCTGGTCGCCCCCGGCACCGTGGACGCGGTGCTCTGCCACGGCGTGCTGGAGGTCGTGGACGACCCGGCGGAGGCGCTCGGCAGCTTGGCCGGCACCCTGCGCCGGGGCGGCCTGGTCAGCCTGCTGGCCGCCAACCGCAACGGCGCCGTGCTGGCCCGGGCGCTGGCCGGCCACTTCACCGAGGCCCGGACGGTGCTGTCCGCGACCGACGGCCGCTGGGGCGAGCAGGACCCGATGCCGCGCCGCTTCACCGGCGAGGAGCTGGGCCGGCTGGCCGAGGGCGCGGGCCTGCAGGTGGAGTCGGTGCACGGCGTCCGGGTCTTCGCCGACCTGGTGCCCGGGGTGCTGGTGGACGCCGAGCCGGGCGCGATGGAGGCGCTGCTGAAGCTGGAGGAGGCCGCCGCCGAGCAGCCCGCGTTCCACGCCGTGGCGACCCAGCTGCACCTGCTGGCCACCCTGGCCTGAGCGGCCGCGGGACCGCCCACCGCCGTACGGTTCGCACGCCGTGCGGCGGCGGTTCGCCTTCCGGACGCCCCCCGGCCTCGTCCGGGTGGTCCCGAACCTGCCCAGGTCCGGACCGATTCCACCCGTTCGGGCACTTGTCCGCGTCTCGTGGCGTTGAGCCGGGTGCGGCCGTGCCCGGTCGAAGTGGCCCGTCCCACGCGGCGTAGACCACTCCGTAACGGGCTCACGGACCGTATGATCTGGGTAAAGCCGGAAAGCATGACAGCCGGATGCGTGGGGCATATGGACGACACGGGCCGGGTCCCCCCGCACAGGCGTCCGACCGTGTGCCCCGAAGGCTGATTGGACTTTGCCTCCCCGACCGGGGTGGCGGACCGGTCGCACCCGCGACCGACGAGTAGGAGGACTCCGTGCCGCTCTCGGAGCACGAGCAGCGACTGCTCGACCAGATGGAGCGAGCGCTGTATGCCGAAGATCCCAAATTCGCGACGGCGCTTGAGGGAACCGGGCTGCGCACCTACACCCGCCGGCGGGTGTACCTGGCCGTTGCCGGCTTCGTGGTGGGCATCGGCCTGCTGATGGGCGGCATGGTCGTCCCCGACCAGATCTGGGTCAGCGTCGTGGGCTTCCTGGTGATGCTCGGGTGCGCGGTGTTCGCCGTGACCGGCTGGCGCCGCGGCCCCGCCGGCCAGGGCGCCCGCCCCCCGCCCGGCGCCGCGCCCCCCCCCACAGCGCGGGTGTGGGAGCGGGTGTGAACGCCCGGGCCGGCGGGGC
>NZ_JBHWIJ010000098.1:0-8104 GCF_042732255.1 Kitasatospora sp. NPDC059803
CCCCTGTACCACCTCTGCCTCGGCCTCGTCGCCGTGGTCGTCCTGGTCGCCGTTGTGGGCGCCGGGGGGGCCCCGGAAGACCCCAACCCCCAAGACCAGGGGGACCCCCCCCCCCGCCCCCACGGGGCCGGGCCGGGGGGTGTCGGGGGGGGCCCGACACGTTCTGCAAGGTTTCGATCCGACCGGCCTCATCCGGTCAGTTGATCTGCGCAGCTGCGCCACCGAGGACTCGATGTCGACGGGCGGTGAGGTTTCCGGCCTCGTCGGCCTTGACGGTGACGCCCGTGCCCTTGGTGGTGAAGCGGACCTTGGCCAGGGCCGGTCGGGCCGGACGAAGTCGGGGTGGTTGATCTTGTGCCCGGGCCACTTGCGCCACATCGCCTCGCGGACCAGCCGTTCCAGTTGGGTGTCGTCTTCGGGGCGGTGCCCGCCTCCCGCTCCCTCCCTCCCCGCTGCGCGGACCCACCGGCGCAGCCGAGCCCTCGCCGCCGGAACAGACCACCCCAGCGGCCGTCGACGCCATGGCGTAGCCCCGCGCGCTGTCAGCGGCCGCTACCGGCACCGTGGAGGGAGGCTTCCCGGGCTCGAACCCCCGAGCGGGTCCGGGAAGCCGTACCAACGGCAATGGCCCCAGCGCAATGCCCCAGGCGTCATCGCCAAGACCTTGCACCTGCTCGCCGTCGTCGACCCGGTCGACCACACCTGTCGCCGCCAGACGCACAAGCGGCCAGGCGAAGTGAGCTAGGAATCCCCGTCCTTTAGGGCAGGGAGGATGTCAATGGGAGTGGTTTTGAACGCGGCGGTAGTCCTGTGGACGACACGCTACGTCGCCGCCGCCGTCGCCCAGCTGCGCGCCGAGGGCCACGACGTCGGAGCCGGGTGCCGTTCGCACCCGCAGTGACACCGAGGACCTCTGCGTAGGGGTTCGCGGGTGAGGCTGGGGCCTTGCCGCCGGATTCGGGTCCGGCCCTCCACGGAATGCGGAACAGGAACCACGCCAGGAGGGAGCCAGGGGGTGTCCCCGTAGATCAAGGTGAGGTTGACGGTGCCCGGGTAGACACGCCCTCGCTTGCGTCTGCCGACACGCTGCGGGACAGGCCGGATCGCTTGCTGAGGAGTGTCAACGCGGTGATCAAGGCGAGAGCGGCGAAGACGCCGGCTGCCCCGAACGCGGCATGCTGCCCGGTGGCGAGTGCGAGCGGTGTCGGACCGCCGATCGTGGACGTGCGGGCGGCGGCGACGCTGGTGCAGATGGCGGTGCCGACGGCGGTGCCGACGGCGAAGGAGGTGTCGGAGAGGCCGGCGGCCAGGCCTGAGTCCTTTTCGGTGACGCCGGTCAGCGCGGCGATCTGTGCGCATACCGTGACGGCGCCCATTCCCGCCCCGAACAGGAGCAGGGCCGCCGGCAGAAGACTCATTGGGCCACCGGCCGGTATGCGGGTGAGCAGCAGGCAGCCACACCCGAGCAGGACGGTCCCGGCGGCAGCTACCCGCCCCAGGCTGAGCCAGCGCACGATCCGTTGGCTCAGCAGTGCGCCTGCGGCCGCGGCGACGGTCATCATCGCGGCTGCCAGCCCGAACCGCGCCGCCGGCCAGCCGAGCACCTGCTGCACGAAAGAGGTGAGGGTGACGAGCATGCCGTCGACGGTCATGCCGGCGATGAGCAGGAGGAGGTTGCCACCGATCAGCATGCGAGAGCGCAGCGACTGAAAGGAAACGAGCGGGGCCGCCGATCGCTTCTCTATCAGGATGAACATCCAGACCAGCACGGCCACGGCGGCCAGTAGCCCGATGCTCTGTCCGTTCGCCCACCCGGATGTCGGTACCCGGGTGATCACGTATACGAGCAGAACGAGTGCTGGGGCGATGGTCAGCGCACCAGGGACATCGAAGGAACGGCAGCGTGCCCGGTCCCGGCTTTCGCGCAGCGTGGCGGGGGCGAGCACCAGCACGAGGGTCCCGACCGGGACGTTCACCCAGAACACCCACTGCCAGCCGAGGGTATCGGTGATGATGCCGCCCAGTAGTAGACCGGCGGTGGCGCCGAACCCGCCGAGGCCGCCCCAGATGCCGAGCGCCTTGTTCCGCTCGATCCCTTCGGGGAATGTGTTCATGACCATCGACAACGCGGCCGGAGCGATGATCGCGGCCGAGACGCCCTGCACCGCCCGGGCGGCCACCAGGGTCTGGATGGACGGGGCGAGCCCGCACGCCAGCGAGGCCACGACCCGCAGCACCATCCCGGCGATGAACACACGCCGACGGCCCAGCAGATCCGCAGCGCGGCCGCATAACAACAGCAGCCCGCTGAAGGCCAGCGCGTAGGCCGTCACGGTCCATTGGATGGCAGGACCGTGCAGGCGAAGGTGGCCTTCGATCGCGGGCAGGGCGGCGAGCAGGCTGGTGCCGTCCAGAATCGTCATGAAGAACGCCGTGCCCAGCAGCGCCAGCACCTGCCAACGGCGAGTCCGCGAACGGTTGCTCGTGGTCATCGCTGTTGCTGGATGCTTCGCAGCAGTTCGGTGGCGAGCGCGTCAAGCCACGTGCCGGTGCCCTGCTCCCGCCAGCTCGGTTCTTCGCGGCCGTCGAGGAAGGTGCTCTGCTCGGTGAGCAGCAGCCGGGTGCCACCACCCTCGGGGAGGAACTCCACCGTCGTCAGCGACACTGTCGCAAGGTCTTGCCCCTCGGACAGGGTGGAGGTGTAGACGATCCGCTCGTCCTGGACGATGTCGCGGTACCAGGACTCGAAAGTCAGCACCGGCCCACCGCCGGAGCGGCCGCGGTTGACCTCCCGCCCACCGACGCGGAAATCGAGCTCGTGCTCGGCGTCGAGGCCGGCGAACCAGCGGGCCTTTGCTTCGGGGGCGGCCCACGCGGCGAACACTGTGGCCGGTGAGGCCGCGTAGAGGCGTTCGAGGGTGAACGTGGCATGTGTGACCAGGTGATCGGTCATTGTGTGCTCCCTTGATCCGGGCTGTCGCAGTGTTCGGTCAGGTAGTCGCCGAGGCGATCGAGGCGGTGTTCCCAGGCAGTGCGCTGCGCAGCGATCCAGTCCTCGGCCATTCGCAGCACACCCGGCTCGAGGTGGCAGGTGCGTACCCTTCCGGCTTTCTCGGACCGGACCAGTCCGCAAGCCTCCAGTACCTGTAGGTGCTGCATCACCGCTGGCAGCGACATGGCCAGCGGCTGGGCCAGCTCACTGACCGAGGCAGGCCCGCGGATCAACCGTTCGACGATGTCCCGGCGAGTCGCGTCCGCCAGTGCTTGGAACACCCGGTCCAACGAACCAGATTGGTTAAGCATGTGCCTAACTGTTCGATGGCGGCAGCGAATAGTCAAGCATTTGGTTAACTTTTCTCCCGTCGGGAGTGCGCCGTTCCCGGGAGAAGACCCTCGAAGGCCCGGTCACCGTCGGTCGAGCCGTGCCCCCAAAGGTGTTGCAGAGACAGCTGGAACCCAAGACCCGTTGGCGCGGGAGTCGCCGTGCGCGCCCCATGGGCGCTCCTGCACGCCGTCTACCGCGTGGCACGGAGGTGCGCGAGGCGCCGCTGCTTCTTCAGGGCGGACCGCGCCGCATCGGGGACGAGGTCGTCGCCGCCTGGACCCGGTGGGAGGAAGCCGGCCGACCGGACCGCTACGAATACGGGATCACCGTCACCCCTGATGAGTAGTGGGCATGGCAGGGCGGCCCGCAAGGGGGCCCCACTCGGTGACGGCGCATCCGGCGTCCCTGCGGGCGACGGCCTCCGTTCCCCTGACAGGGCTGCGGCGGCCGTCCGCAACCGCGGTTGCGGAAACCCTCAGGCTCCGTGCTCCCGGGCCGCCGCGATACCCGCCCGTACCGCTTCCAGCAGGGCTTCCAGGCCCTGCGCCCGCTGCCATTCCTCGGCCGAGTGGTGCCATGTGTGCTGCGTCGCCGGGGCTTCGGGCGGACCGGCGACGATCTCGACGGTCCGCCTCCCCTTCCGGTCGGGGCCCGTGACCCGCAGGTCCATGTTCTGGATGTGGAATCGCTTCGGACAGCTGCCGAAGACCTCCAGGATCCGGCCGTCGAACGTGTAGAACTCTCTGCCTGCCCTGGCCGTGGTCTCGTCGGTCATGCGGTGACGCTACAGTCGGGGACCGGCGGCTGCCAGGAGCGGAGGCCACGCAAATTCACATGACAGCTGCGGCCGGCTCCGCGATCCTTTGCCGGTGGCCACGGAACCGGATCTTCTCAGTCTGAGCATCGTCTGCCCACCGCCCGGCGAGGGCGGCGTGGAGGTCCGCCCGTTCGTCAGTGGCCGGGATCTCCTGGCCGACCTGTCCCTCCGTAGCAGGGAATCGGGCGGCCCCCCGTTCGTGGGATCAGGCCCCCGGTATCTCCTGGGCCGGGGCGGGCCGTTGCATGCCACTGGAACTCCCCACGAGGTTCGGCTCGCTCGATCCGGATGCGGCTTTGAGCGGTGCTGCAGTGCTCTGTACGTGACGGTCACGCGCGACGAGGAGCATGTCGTCTGGGCGGGCTGGCGCGACCCGGTCGAGCGGGGCTTCGACCTGCCGGAGTTTCGGTTCGCCGCGGATCAGTACGAGGCCGAGGTCCTGCGAGCCGAGGAGGACCGCGGCTGGGAGTGGCCGGCGGCAGTGGTCGCGACGCTGCTGGAGGCGGGGCTGAGGGGACGCGAGGACTGGCTCGCCAGGTGGGAGTGCGAGGTGGAGGCGGTCTGGGCCTTCCGCGGGGAACCCGATCGGATCGACGTCGTCCTGAGGCATCCCCCTGGCCGGGACGAGACGGATCTGCCTTGGGCCCAGTTCCTGATGACCCTGCCGATCTCCGCGGACGACCCGTCGGACCAGGCCGAGCACCTTGAAGCGCAGCTGACCGCAGGCGATCCCCGTGCCACCGCCGAGCTCTGCGGAGGCTACCGGCCAGAGCAAGTGGGCTACCCGTGGCCGTAGCCGGCCGACCCGCTGTTCATGTGAACGGCAGGAAGAGGCGAGGCTGGGCGTCCTTCTGCCGTGCCGGACACTCCCCGTGCTCGGTCGGCGCCTGAAGACGCGGCCGCGGGGTGCCGGGGTCGCGGGGAGGGGCTTCGCCGGGGTGACGGCCACGACCTGCTCTATCGTTCCCGTACGGATGGGGTGGGACGGGTGAGCGGCCGTGGGTCGGGAAGGGGCGTGCGGTGTCGGGGAGTTCGGGCCGGACGGTCACGGTGTTGGGCGGCGGGGTGGCCGGGCTGACGGCGGCCATGGAGCTGGCGGAGCGCGGCTTCGAGGTGACCGTGGTGGAGCCCTCCGGGTGGGGCGGGAAGGCCCGGAGTGCCTCGGTTCCCGGCACGGGTACCGGCGGGCGGCTCGACCTGCCCAGCGAGCACGGGTTCCGGTTCTTCCCCGGCTTCTACCGGAGCCTGCCGGACACGATGCGGCGGATCTCCCTCCCGGGCTCGCTCTCGGGCGTGGAGGGCAACCTGCGGGAGGCGCCGCAGATGCTGTCCGCCCGGTCGGGGAGGATCGGGGAGACGGTCGTCGACGTGTCCCTGGCCGCCGGTCCGAGGACGCCCCTGCAGATCCTGAAGGCCCGGGGCATGAAGCTGGGCGCCGAGGGGGAGCTGAACGAGGAACTGCTGTACTTCGCCAACCGGTTGCTGGTCTACATGACCAGCAGCGCGCAGCGGCGGCTGGGGCAGTGGGAGCAGATGTCGTGGTGGGACTTCACCGCCGCCGACGGCGCCTCCGAGGAGTACCGGAAGGTGTGCGTCGTCGGGGCGACCCGCACGGTCGTGGCGGCCAGGGCGGAGGTGTGCAGCGCGCACACCGTCGGGGGGTTCCTGGAGGCCTTCGGCTACGGCTTCCTCGGCCGGGGCGAGGCCCAGGCCGCCGACCGGGTCCTGAACGCCCCGACCAGCACCGCCTGGATCGACCCCTGGGTGCGGCACCTGGAGCGGCTGGGGGTGCGGCTCGAACTCGGTTGGCAGGTGGAGCGCCTGACGGTGCGGGGCCGCGCCGTCGTCGGCGCCGTCCTGCGCGGCCCGGGCGGCCGGCGGCGGGAGGCGGCCGCCGACTGGTACGTGTGCGCGCTCCCGGTCGACCGGATCGGGACGCTGCTGGAGCGCGGCCTGGCCGAGGCGGACCCGGAGCTGAAGAAGACGGCGCACCTGCGCACCGACTGGATGGTCGGCCTGCAGTTCTACCTCACCGAGCCCACCCCGATCACCCGCGGCCACGTCATCTACCAGGACTCCCCGTGGGCCCTGACCTCCATCAGCCAGGCGCAGTTCTGGGACACCGACTTCCGCGCCACCTACGGCGACGGGACGGTGGCCGACTGCCTGTCGGTCGACATCTCCTCCTGGGACACCCCCGGCATCCTCTACGGCAAGCCGGCCCGCGACTGCACCCGGGCCGAGGTCGTCGCCGAGGTCTGGGCCCAGCTCGCCGACGCCCTCGACGACGGCCGCCGCCGGACCCTCCACGACGGCCTGCTCCACTCCTGGCACCTGGACCCGGCCGTCAAGAACCTCGACGGCCCCGGTCCCGCGACCAACGACGAGGCCCTGCTGATCAACACCACCGGCTCCTGGGCGCTGCGCCCGCGGGCGCGGACGGCCGCGGTGAACCTGTTCATGGCCGGGGACTTCGTCCGCTGCCCGGTGAACCTGGCCACCATGGAGGGCGCGAACCAGAGCGGCCGGGCGGCGGCGAACGCGCTGCTGGAGGCCGCCGGGCACGGCGCCGAGCCGGCCGTGGTCCACGCCCTGTACGAGCCGCAGGAACTGCGCCGCCTGAAGGAGGTGGACGCCGCGCTCTACCGGCAGGGCCGTGCGCACATCCTCGACACCCCGGCGCCCTGGTCCTCCCGCGCCGGGGGCGACCGGTTCAGTACGAGCGGTTGACGATCAGTTCGCAGAGCGCGTCAAGGTCGGCGACGGCACCGGGCACCGCACCGGGGCCGTCGGCGAGGCTCCGCAGACGGCGCCGGGCCCCGTCCGCGTGCTCGGCGGCGCGCTCCACCGTCCAGCGCCGGCCGCCGGCCTCCTCCACCAGCCGGGCCAGCTCCGCCTCCCCGGCCCGGCCGGGGCCGGCCGGCAGCGCGTAGCGGCGGGCCAGTTCGTCGCCCGCCGCGGTGTTCGAGGCCATCGCGGCGACCACCGGCACCGAGAGCTTGCGTGCCCGCAGGTCCGCGAAGACCGGTTTGCCCGTGACCGTTTCGTCGCCCCAGATCCCCAGCAGGTCGTCCACCAGCTGGAACGCCATGCCCAGGTCGTGTCCGAACGCGGCCAGGGTCTCGACCTGCGCCGGCCCGCCGCCGCCGTGGAGGGCGCCCAGCCGGCAGGCGCAGGAGATCAGCGACGCCGTCTTGCCCGACACCATCTCCAGGCACTCGGACAGCTCGACGCGGGGCGCGGCCTCGAACAGCACGTCCAGGCTCTCACCCACCGCGAGCTGGATGAGCGTGTCCAGCAGGGCAGCCGACGCCTCGCCGGCGACGGCTTCGCCGTCGGGGCCTGCGAGCACCTCGAACGCCAGCATCAGCAGCGCGTCGGCCGACCGGGTCGCCGCGCCCGGCCCGAACACCTCCCAGGCGGAGGCCCGGTGGCGACGGAGCGCATCGCCGTCCAGGACGTCGTCGTACAGCAGCGACAGGTTGTGCACCATCTCCACCGCCACGGCGGCGGGCACCGCCCGCTGCGGGTCTCCTCCCACCGCCCGGGCGCAGCCCAGCGCCAGGGCCGCTCGAACGTTCTTGCCGCCGTGCCGCCGGTCCGGGGATCCGTCGCGGGTCCATCCGAACTGGTAGGCCGCCACCTGGCCGACCGCGCCGTCCAACTGCCCGACCCAGCGCCGCAGGTGTGCGTCACAGGTGGCAGCCGCGTCCTTGAGGACCGATTCGGCCCGCGCACGATCCGACAACACCCACCCCTGCCTGCCGGTCCGGCCGCGCCCGGCGACCCGGCCGCCGCCCCACACCTTCGCGGCACCCGGGCGAGCGTACGCGACCATGCCCCCGGGCGGTCCGGCGGGCCCGCCCCGGATCTCCCGGAGTCCGGGACAGGCCGGCGGGCCCCCGGGGGCGGGCGGGCCAGGCTCCCCCCCCCGGAGGACAAGTGTGGGGGGGGGGGGGAGA
>NZ_JBHWIJ010000098.1:8114-11636 GCF_042732255.1 Kitasatospora sp. NPDC059803
CCCACCCCCCGCGCCCCCCCGGGCGCGCCGACCCCCCCCCCCCCCCGGGGGGGCGCGCGCGCCCCCCCCGCACCCGCCCGCCGCCGGCCCCCGCCGTCCGGCCACCGGTGGCCGGACGGCATCTCGCCCCGGCAAGGACTCTCAGTGTCGTGGTGGCCGTTCTCAGGCCGAGGGCGTGACCGCTGGTGAACAGGCCGGACTGCGGGACGTCGAGCGTGTGAAGGTGCGGCGGTAGGCGGTGGGGGTGGTGTCCAGTGCGCGCCGGAAGTGCAGCCGCAGGTTGGCCGCCGTGCCCAGCCCGCAGTCCCGCGCCACCTGCTCCACCGAGCGGTCCGTGGATTCCAGCAGCTCCCGCGCCCTGCCCAGCCGGGCGTTGAGCATCCACTGCAACGGGGTCGTGCCCGTCTCCTCGGTGAACCGGCGCATGAAGGTGCGCTGCGAGAGGCCCGCGTGCCGGGCGAGCACGCGCAGCGAGAGCGGCTCGCCGAGCCGCTGCAGGGCCCATCCACGGGTACCGGACAGCGACGCCTCGCCGGCCACCGCGACGGGAGCCGGCACGTACTGGGCCTGCCCACCGTCTCGGTGCGGGGCGGCGACCAGACCGCGGGCGATCTGGTTGGCCATCTCCGCGCCCAGGTCGCGGCGCACGATATGCAGGCACAGGTCGATGCCGCAGCACACCCCGGCCGAGGTGAGCACGTCGCCCTCGTCGACGTAGAGCACGTCGCGGTCGACCGAGACGGCCGGGAAGCTCCGCTCGAACTCGTCGATGTGCTTCCAGTGGGTCGTGGCGTGCAGCCCGTCCAGGACGCCCGCTGCGGCCAGCGCGAAGGCGCCCGTGCAGATCGACACCACGCGCTTGCCTCGGTCGCGGGCTCCGGCCAGTGTCTCGAGCACGGCGTCCGGCAACGGGAGGATCAGGTCGAATCCCGGCACGATCACGGTGTCGGCGGTGCTCACCCGCTCCAGGCCGTCGTCGGCGACCAGGGCGAAACCCGCGCTGGTGGCCACCTTCGGCTGCAACGCGCACAGGGTCATCTCGTAGGGGGTTTCCGGCCGGGTGGTGAAGATCTGCGTCGGGATCGCCAGGTCGAGAGGGGTGACCCCGTCCAGCGCCAGGACCGCGACTCGATGCACTGCCATGGCAAGATTCTAGCGAAGTAAGGAAATTTTGCCTCTCACCAGGTCAGGGCGGTCACGGCCAGGCTGAAGACATGACCGGACCCACCCACGAGGCGACCGCCGACCTGATCACGCTGCCCGGCACACCGCTTGCCGACGCCGTCATGAACCTCATCCGACCGGTGGAAACGCCGTCCGTCTTCAACCACAGCATCCGCAGCTACCTGTTCGCCCGGCTGGTTGCCGGCCGCCTCGGCCTGGTCGTCGGCCACGACTACCAGGACGACCTGTTGTTCGCCGCGTGCGCGATGCACGACCTCGGCGTGGCGTCGGACGGCCCGCACAACCAACGGTTCGAGGTCGAAGGCGCCGACCGGGCCGCCTCATTCCTCATCGACCGCGGATTACCGGCAATCGATGCCGACCAGGTCTGGCAGGCCATCGCCCTCCACACCTCCCCGGGTATCGCAGAACGCCGCGGCACGCTGTGCGTGCTCGTCCGCGAGGGCGTCGCACTCGACTTCGGTGGCCCGATCGGCGCCGCCCACATCGACGCCGTCACCGACGAGCAGGCCGACGCCGTGCACGCCGCCTATCCACGGCTGGACATGATCCGCTCACTCACCGACGCGATCGTCGCGCAGGCCGCGAAAGACCCGAAGAACGCACCCCGGTACACGATCCCCGGCGAATTCCTCCGTGAACGCGAGACCTTCGGCCGGACCCGGCTGGAGCACGCCTGCCGTTCGTCCCGCTGGGGCAACTGACTCCACGGACTCCACGACCGTGTCACCGAAGAACACGACCGAGTCACCAAAGAAGAGGAAGCACCGCAATGACCGTCCACACCGTCGCGATCCCCGAGGACAACGCAGTCTTCGGACAAACCACCAGCGCCTTCGCGAGCTTCGGCTATTCCGCCGCGGTCCGCGCGCACGGCCTCCTGTTCATCGCCGGAACGATCGGTCGCCGCGCCGACGGAACCATCCCGGACACCATCGAAGAGCAGACCGAGATCGCCATCCGGAAGATCGAAGAGATCCTTCGACTGGAGAACCTCGACCCGTCCGCCCTCGTCGACGTCACCAGCTACCACGTCGACATCCGCCGGCACCTGCCCGGCTTCATCGAGGCCAAGCAGCGCCTCGTCAAGGCGCCCTACCCGACCTGGACGATCATCGGGGTCAGCGGCCTCGCCAGCCCGGGACTCCTCGTCGAAATCCGCGCGACCGCCGCGTATCCCGCCGCATCCCGGTAGAACGCCGCTCCTGGGCCGGCGCGCTGGCCCAGGAGCCCGTCGCGACGGACGTGAGGTACTCACGGGACTGCGGCGGCACCGGGGAGACGACGGGACCCTGCCCGGTCTGCAGATGGTGGTCGTAGAACGCCGCCAGCACCGACACCGCGTGGTTGACGGTGGCCGGGGCGTAGCCCGACCTCAGGTACGGCTTGCCGGTGGCGCGTTCAGCGATCCCGGCACGGGCGCATCCGGTCGGCGCCGGTCCCGCGCCGGGTTGTGGCACGTCCGCAGCCACAGGACGAAGTCGCGTACGTCCATGCAACGCGGCCGGTGAGGTGCCGCGGAACCTGCGGATCAACCTCGTCAGCTCCGCTTCCAGGGCCCGCCCCAGTACGGGGCCGGGTCGGGGGGGCGGGGACCGGTGGGTCAGCGGTGGGTGAAGCGGGTGGTGAGGGTGACGGTGGTGAGGCCCTTGATCATTGCGGCTCTGTTCCAGTTCATGCCGAAGTCGTTGCGGTCGACGGTGATCTCGCCGCTGAGGGTCACCTCGTGCGGGCCGGCGGCGGTGGCGCGGGCGGTGAAGGTGAGCGGGCGGGTGGTGCCGAGCACGGTGAGGCTGCCGGTGACCTTGGCGGTTCCGGCGCTGTCGGCGACGACGCGGGTGGCGGTGAAGGTGAACGTCGGATACCTGTCGACGTCGAAGAAGTCCGCGGAGCGCAGGTGGGTGTCGAGTTTGGCCTGCTTGCTGAGGATCGACGCGGCCTCGACGGTCAGTGTGCCGTGCGCGGAGCCGTCGGGGCTGATCTCGCCTTCGCCGCTGAGCTTGGTGAAGGCGGCCCTGATCGTGGCCAGTCCCCACATCGACTTGTGCTTGATCTCCACTGATGACGTGGCCGGGTCCAGGACCCAGGGGCCGGTGCTGAGGTCGGGCAGCCTGGTGGAGGGCTGGGTGGGGTCGGTGGTGCGGCGGGTCATGGCGACCGTCTTTCGCGGTGGGGCAGGCAGTGGCGCTTGGGTGGGGTGCGGCGTCGCGGGCTGGTGAGTCGCGCGCCTGCTTCCGCCCGGTGGTGGTGTGGCGGGGCCTGAATTCGGGGGCGTCCGTCGTCGCGGGGGCGTCGCGGGGGGGGCGCCCGCCCCCCCCCCCCCCCCCCAACGCGGGC
>NZ_JBHWIJ010000098.1:11646-13062 GCF_042732255.1 Kitasatospora sp. NPDC059803
GGTTGGGGGGCCGGTTTCGGCCGGGTGTTGGTGGGGGGGGGCGTGATTGGGGGGGCGGCGGTGGCGGGGGGGGCTTCGGGGGGGGGGCCCTGCCCCGCCCCCGCGACGACATCAGCGGCGGCGGTGGTGCGGGCCGGGTTCGGTCCGCACCGTGCCGGTGTACGGCCCGCAGGTGCTGGTCAGGCGGAGAAGCCGGCGGCGAGGGCCTTGGCCTTGGCAGCGGCCTGCTCGTGGGCCTGGGCGCGGGAGGCGTCCGACAGGTCGACCAGGTCGGCCATCGCGGGGACGGTGCGGGCCAGGGTCAGTTCGGGCGTGATGACGTCGACCTTGAGGCCGAGCAGGCCGGTCAGCGCCTTCTCCAGGTAGTTGGCCGCGAACTCGAAGTCCTCGCGCGGGGTGCCGGGCGCGTAGGAGCCGCCGCGGCTGGCGACGACGGTGACGGGCTTGCCCGCGACGGAGGAGTTCTCGCCGCCGGTGCGGCCCATGATGATCACGTGGTCCAGCCATGCCTTGAGGCTGGAGGGGATCGTGAAGTTGTACATGGGGGCGCCGATGAGCACCGCGTCCGCGTTCTCCAGCTCCGCGGCCAGCTCGGTGCGCAGGGCGAAAGCGGCCTTCTGTTCGTCCGTGTGGTCGGCCGGGTCGGCGAAGGCGGCCGTGATGCCGGCAGCGGTGAGGTGCGGCAGCGGCTCGGCCGCGAGGTCGCGGTAGACGACCGTGCCCTCGGGGTGCTGCTCCTCCCATGCCTTGCGGAAGGTGGCCGTGACCTCGCGGGAGGCGGAGCCGTGGGGCAGGGCGGAGGAGTCGAGGTGCAGCAGGGTGGCCATGGAGGGCTCCAGAGCTAGGGGCTGAGGTTTCTTACGTAGCTAGTAATAACATAGCCACTTACTTTTCTAAAGCTACGTAGGTCGAGGGCTACCCTGGTGGCATGGCGAATCACGGCGAGCAGGCATGCAGGAAGGCCGACGAGGGCATTGCGCGCGTCTTCCAGCTCTTCGGCAAGCGGTGGACGGGCCTGATCGTCGTCACCCTGATCCCGGGGCCCGTGTACTTCGCCGATCTTCGGCGGGCCATCCCGGGCATCAGCGAGCGCATGCTCTCGGAGCGGCTCACCGAACTCGGCGAGGCCGGCCTGATCCTGCGAGAGGTGGACGCCGGCCCTCCGCTGCGGGTCTCCTACCGGCTGACCGAAGCGGGCAACGCGTTGGAGCCCGCGTTGGCCGAGCTGGGGCGGTGGGCGGCCACGCACCTGAACGGCGGTGCACCCTGCTCCGGTGGGCCGGAGCGGCTCCCGCTCGACGTGGCCGGCGCGGCCGGCGGTGCGTCGGCGGGGTGACCGCCGGGCCGGTCGGCGGGGCGGCGGCGGAGCGGCTCCCCCGCCGTGCGCACCCAGGGCGTCGGGGACCGGCGCGGCGT
>NZ_JBHWIJ010000098.1:13072-15388 GCF_042732255.1 Kitasatospora sp. NPDC059803
CCGCGCGCCCGCGCGCCCACCCCGCTCCCGGCGCCGGGCGGCGCGCGGGGGCGCGGGGGGCGGGCGCGCCGCGCCGGGGCGGGGCGCGCGCGGCGGCGCGGCTCCGCCGCGTGCCGCACCAAGGACTGCGAGTCCCGCGGCGGCGTGCACGCCGGGTGGCGCCACCGGCGCTTTCCGTCCGGCTTGTGCGAGGTTGCGAGGCTGAGCCCACCTGGGCCGGGGTGGTGTCCGACCCGCGTTTCGCGGCGCGGGTGTGGTGGGTGCGTGTGCGGGGTGGTGCCTGCGGTCACGCCCGGCCGGGCTGCGGGGCGGCGTAGAGGA
The DNA here is from genome assembly GCF_042732255.1 of Kitasatospora sp. NPDC059803. Classification (NCBI taxonomy): domain Bacteria; kingdom Bacillati; phylum Actinomycetota; class Actinomycetes; order Kitasatosporales; family Streptomycetaceae; genus Kitasatospora; species Kitasatospora sp. NPDC059803. The sequence continues at coordinate 13,394 of NZ_JBHWIJ010000098.1, forward strand.
TGCTGCACGGTCAGGTGCTGGAGCGTGGCGCCCGGGTCGTGTGCGGCAGTGATCCGGAAGCGGACGCTCGTGTCGCCGTCGGCGAGGATGCGGCCGGTGAGCGGGATGCGGGTGCGAAGGGTGCCGGTCTGCGCGCCCAGGTCGCTGCTTCAGGAACGTCGCCGAACCGGAATCAAGGCCCCCGCTGTCGCCGATTTCCGTTCGACTCTCCCGAGAGCCGGGCCCGCTCCGTCACCGAACGGGCCGATCTCGCCCAGTGGCTGACTGTGCGTGCCGACGGTGTTACGCTCCCGAGAGAAGAGAGAGCTGACTCTCACTTGTTGGCCGGGGACGCCGCTCGTCCGCCCTGGCCTGGACGTGCAGGAGAGGGCGGTTCTGCCAAGCGTTCGCTGCTCTTGTGGCCTTTGGCCGGTGAGGAGACCACCATGACCGCCCCCGCACCGCAGTTACCCTTCGAGCGCCCCGACGCCCTGGACCTGGCGCCGCTGTTCGCGCGCCTGCGCGAGGAAGGCCCGATCACGCGGGTGACGACACCCGCCGGCGACCCGGCCTGGCTGGTGACCCGCTACGAGGAGGCCCGGGAGGTTCTGAGCGACACCCGCTTCTCCCGGCTGCGCCCCGATTCCGAGGGCGCGCCCAGGATCTCGGAGTCGGCGCTGCACACGCGCCCCGCCCCCTCGCCAGAGGAGGAGGACCGCGAGCACACGCGGATGCGGCGGATGCTGGCGCCCGCGTTCAGCGCTCCGCGGATGCGCCGGCTGGGCGAGCGGATCGGGGAACTCGCCGCATCCTGCCTGGACGCGATGGAGGAGGAGCGCGCGCGGGATCCGGAACGCGCCGTCAACCTGCACGACCACCTGTCGTTCCCGTTGCCGGTGATGGTGATCTGCGAGCTGCTGGGTGTGCCGGTCGCGGACCGGGGCCTGCTGCGCGGCTGGTCGGAGCGGATCGCCGCGCTGTACGGCGGGGCCGACGGCGCCGCGGCCATGGCCGAGTTCGAGGCGTACGTGGCCGGCATCGCCGAGGAGAAGCGGAAGCAGCCGGGGCAGGACGTGATCAGCGACATCCTGGCCGTGCAGGCGGAGGACCCCTCGTTCACCGAGGGGGAGATGACCCGGCTGGCGGTGGGGCTGCTGTTCGCCGGCCACGAGACGACATCGGCCCGGATCGACCTGGGGGTGCTGTTCCTGCTGAGCGACACCGCCCGGCGGGACCGCTTCGCCGCCGACCCGGACGCGCTGGCCCGCGCCACCGTGGAGGAGGTCCTGCGGATGGCCTCGCCCGGTGGCCTGGGCCTGACCCGCTACGCCCGCGAGGACGTCACCGTCGCGGGGACCGCGATCGCGCGGGGCGAGGCGGTGCTGGTGGCGATCAACGCCGCGAACCGGGACGGGCGGGTGTTCGAGGAGTCGGACACCTTCGACCCGTCGCGTTCCCCCAACGCGCACCTGGCCTTCGGGCACGGCGGCCACTACTGCATCGGCAACGTGCTGGCACGCACCGAGATGCAGGTCGCGCTGACCGCGCTGTTCCGGCGCTTCCCCGACCTGCGGCTGGCGGTGGACGCGCGGAGCCTGCGCGACCACGACGAGCGGCTGGCGGGCGGCCTCAGCGAGGTCCCGGTCCTGTGGTGAGCGGGGAGCAGCCGTGCGAGCGGCCGGTCGCGCGGGTGGAGGCGGACACCTCGCGGTGCGTGTCGTCGGGGCAGTGCGCGGTGACCGCGCCGCTGGTGTTCGACCAGGACGAGGCCGGGCAGGTCGTCGTGCTCGCCGCCGAGCCCGGCGCACGGGCGGCGGAACTGGCCCGCCAGGCGGCCGCCCTGTGCCCGGCCTCGGCGATCCGGGTGTATCCGGTGAGCTGATCCGGCGCGCTAGCGGCCGGTTGGTGGGGGGCGCCCCCCCCCCCCCGCCCCGCCCCCCCCCCCCCCCCCCGCCGGGGGGGGGGGTGGGTGCGGGGCGGGGGGGGGCGGCCCGCCGGCGCGCCCCCGCGGGGGGT
>NZ_JBHWIJ010000098.1:15397-26280 GCF_042732255.1 Kitasatospora sp. NPDC059803
CCCGCAAGGGCGGCCGGCACCCGCCTCGGCGTCAGGGTGTGCGGGTGTGCAGTGCGGGGGCGGGGCAGGGCAGCGGGCGGGCCCCGGTGGGGGTGAGGCCGTCGAGGACCAGGGCCAGGTACCGGCGCCAGCCGTCCTCGTGGGGTTCCATCGTCCACAGCACCGAGACCAGCATGACGACGACGCGGTGCAGGTCGTCGGGCACGAGGTCGGCGCGGATCACACCTGCGTGCTGACCGCGCGCCAGGAGGGCGTCGAGGGCGGCGAAGAACTCCTGCCCGGTCGCCGGGGTCAGGACGCCGGCGGAGCGGGCGGCGGCCAGCACGTTGTAGTCGCCGGCCACCGATTCCAGTGCCGCTTCCAGTACGCGGGCCAGTCCGGAGGCGGGGTCGGGGTCGTGGGCGGCAGCCTGGATGACGGGGCGGACGTTCTCGCCGAAGCGCTCGTCCAGTACGGCCCGCAGCAGCGCGGCCTTGTCGGGGAAGCGGCGGAAGAGCGTGGCGGCTCCGACGCCGGCCCGGCGTGCCACGTCGTCGAGGAGGGCGTCGGGGCCTTGTTCGGTGAAGACCTCCCGGGCAGCCCGGATGATCTTTTCCGCGTTGCGGGCGGCGTCGGCGCGCAGCAGCCGGGGGGAGTCGAGGGCCATTGCGGCAGCCTATCCAAGGGCCGGCGGAACGGCGTCGGACGGTCCGGGGGCGTGGTGGTGTGGGGCAGATGGGGGGAGTGCGCCGGGCGGCGGGGACGGGGGCCGGGCCGTCGCGCTCCCTCCGTGGTTCAGCCGTCCAGGTGGGTGGGCGCGAACATCCGCAGCAGGGTGGGCAGGACCAGCACGTTGGGGCCCGGGGCGGCGAGTGCGGCGGCCAGGTCCCGTGCGAGGTCGTCGGGTGTGGTCAAGGCGGCCGGGACGCCGAAGGAGTCGGCCAGACGGACGAAGTCCGGGCGGGCCAGTTCGGTGGCGGTGGCCTCGCCGAAGGCGCCCGTCATGTACTCGCGCAGGATGCCGTAACCGCCGTCGTCGATGATCAACCAGGTGGCGTTGAGGCCGAGTTGGCGGGCGGTGGCGAGTTCGGCGAGCGAGTACATCGCGCCGCCGTCGCCGGAGACGGCGAGGACCGGGCGGCCGTCCGTGGCCACGGCGGCGCCCAGTGCGGCGGGGTAGCCGTAGCCGAGGCCGCCGGCGCCCTGGGCGGAGTGCATCGCTCCGGGGCGGCGGGCGTCGAAGGCGGACCAGGCCCAGTAGCCGAGGATCGTCATGTCGAAGAAGACCGGCGAGTCGTCCGGTAGCGCGTGGCGAACGGATGCCAGCAAGTCCTGTTCGAGGTCCAGCCCCTGGCCGTCGATCCGCTCCTGGACGCGCTTGAGCAGTGCGGCGGTCACCGCCTCGGCCCGTCCGTCCGGTACGGCGGCCGGCACCGAGTCGGAGAGGGCGGCCAGGGCGAGGCGGGCGTCGGCGTGGATGCCGAAGGCCGGGTGGTTGGCCTCCAGCTTGCCCGCGTCGGCCTCGATCTGGATGATCCGGCCGCGCGGCGCCATGGTGTGGTAGTTGCTGGACAGTTCGCCCAGGCCGGAGCCGACGACGAGCAGGACGTCGGCGTCCTCCAGCAGGTCGGTGGTGTGGCGGTCCTCCAGCCAGGACCGCAGCGACAGCGGGTGCTCCCAGGGGAAGGCCCCCTTGGCGCCGAAGGTGCAGGCCACCGGGGCCCGCAACAGCTCGGCCAGCCGCAGCAGTTCGTCACTGGCTGCGGCCCGGACCACACCGCCTCCGGCCAGGATCACCGGGCGTTCGGCCTCGGCCAGCAGCACCGCGGCCTCGGCGATCAGCTCCGGGCGGGGGATCGGCGGCCGGGGTTCGGCGCGCAGCCCGGTGACCGGCGGTACGGTCACTGGCGCGAGCAGGATGTCCTGCGGGATCTCCACCCACACCGGCCCGTACGGCGCGCTCAGCGCCGACTCCCAGGCGGCGGCCAGCGCGGAGGGGATCTGCGCGGGGGTGCGGGCGGTGTGCACGGACTTCACCACGTCGCGGAAGCTGGCCTGCTGGTCGACGAGTTCGTGCAGATAGCCGCGCCGTCGCCCACCCAGTCCGGCCGAGGGGATCTGGCTGGAGACGGCGAGTACCGGCACGGAGGCGGCGGCGGCCTCCTGGAGCGCGGCCAGCGAGGTGAGCGCGCCGGGCCCGGTGGACAGGAACAGCGGGGCGACCGTCCCGGCGGTGCGGGCGTAGCCGTCGGCGGCGAAGCCGGCGTTGTTCTCCACCCGCAACCCCACGTACCGCAGGTCGGAGCGGCGCAGCGCGTCGAACAGGCCGAGGGCGTGCTGGCCGGGCAGGCCGAAGACGCAGCGGGCGCCGAGCGTGGCGAGCGACTCGACCACCAGGTCGCCGCCGTTGCGGAGGTGTGTCATGCGCGCACCTCGCCGGTGGCGTCGTGGGACTCCGTGCGGGCGTCGGTACGGGCACCGGCGCGGCCGTCCGGTTGTCCGTCGGTGCGGTCGCCCGCGCCGGCTCGCGGGCCTGGCTCCGTCCGTTCGTTCGCGATCTGGCGGGCCATCAACGTCGTCAGCTCGTAGGCGGTGTGCGAGGCGGCCACGGCGGTGATCTCGGCGTGGTCGTACGCGGGTGCGACCTCGACCACGTCGGCGGAGACCAGGTGGCAGCCGCTCAGGCCGCGCAGGATCTCCAGCAGTTCGCGCGAGGTGAGTCCGCCGGCCTCGGGGGTGCCGGTGCCGGGGGCGTGCGCCGGGTCGAGCACGTCGATGTCGATGGAGATGTACAGGGGGCGGTCGCCGACCCGCTCGCGCAGCTGCTGGGCGACCTCGTCCACGCCGCGCCGCAGGACGTCGGCGGAGGTGACGATGCCGAAGCCGAGCTTCTCGTCGTCGGTGAGGTCCTGCTTGCCGTAGAGCGGCCCGCGGGTGCCGACGTGGGAGAGGGCGGAGGTGTCCAGGATTCCCTCCTCGACGGCCCGGCGGAACGGTGTGCCGTGGGTGTACTCGGCGCCGAAGTAGGTGTCCCAGGTGTCCAGGTGGGCGTCGAAGTGCAGCAGCGCGACCGGCCCGTGCCGGCGGGCCACGGCGCGCAGCAGCGGGAGCGCGATGGTGTGGTCGCCGCCGAGGGTCATCAGCCGGGCGCCGGTGTCCAGCAGTTCGCCGGCGGCCGCCTCGACGGTGTCGACCGCCTCGTGGATGTCGAACGGGTTGGCGGCGATGTCCCCGGCGTCGGCGACCTGGGCGAGCGCGAACGGCGAGGCGCCCTGGGCCGGGTTGTAGGGGCGCAGCAGCCGGCTGGCCTCGCGGATCGCGTTGCCGCCGAAGCGGGCGCCGGGCCGGTAGGAGACGCCGGTGTCGAAGGGCACGCCGACGACCGCGACGTCCGCGCGCGGCACCTGGTCGATCCGGGGCAGACGGGCGAAGGTGGCGGGCCCGGCGTAGCGCGGTACCCGGGAGGAGTCGGTGGGGCCGAGGGGGCTGTGGGGGGCGTGGGGGTCGGGGGCGGTGCTCATGGCAGCTCCTGGAGTCGGTCGGGCGGGGCGTCGTCGGGGCGTTGTCGGGGAGCCGGCGTCAGGCGTCGGGGTGTCGGCGGGCGGGCGTTGCGCCGGGTCGACGGGGTCAGTTCGCGTGGTCGGGGGCGATCCGGTCGGCGAGGCGCAGGAGGGCCGCCCAGGCCAGCTCGCCGGCCCGGTCGTCCTGGAGGTCGGAGCCGTGCTCCTGGCCGGTCAGCTGGCGGGCGGTGAGCTCGGCGGTCTCGCGGGACGGCAGGACGAGCGGGCCGCCGCCGGCCTGGGCGGCGATCTGGATCTCGCAGGCCTTGTCCAGGTAGTACATCCGCAGGAAGGCCTCGCCCGGTGTGCGGCCGACGGTCAGCAGGCCGTGGTTGCGCAGGATCAGCGCCGGGTGCCCGCCGAGGTCGGTGACCAGTCGCTCCTGTTCGGCGAGGTTGAGCGCGACGCCCTCGTAGTCGTGGTAGCCGACCCGGTCGTGGAACTCCATCGAGATCTGGTTGAGGGGCAGCAGCCCGTCCCGCTGGGCGGCGACCGCGCAGCCCGCCCGGGTGTGCGTGTGCAGCACGCAGTGGGCGTCCTGGCGGGCCGCGTGGACGGCGCTGTGGATCACGAAGCCTGCCGGGTTGACCGGATGGGGGGTCGGCTCCACCGGGTTCCCGGCCAGGTCGATCTTGACCAGGTCGGAGGCGGTGATCTCCTCGAACAGCAGGCCGTACGGGTTGATCAGGAAGTGCTGCTCGGGGCCGGGGACGCGGACCGAGATGTGGGTGAAGATCAGGTCGGTCATCCGGAAGTGGGCGACCAGCCGGTACACGGCGGCGAGTTCGCGGCGCAGCCGGGCCTCGTCCGGTGCGGGCGGGGTGGTCGGTACGGACGCAGTGGGCGGTCCGGACGTGACAGTCGGGACGGTCGGTGCGGCGGGCAGGCCCATGAGGCTTCCTCTCAGAGTGCGGCGGCCGGGGCGGTGGCGGCGGGAGCGGCCGGAGTCTCGGCCTGCCCGGCGAGCCGGCCGCGCCAGTGCTCCAGCACGGTGGCATCGGTCGGGCGGGTGGCCAGGCTGACGGCCAGGTAGACGACCAGGCTCACGGCGAGGCCGAAGCAGATCGGCTCGTTGGCGAGGACACCCTTGGCGGCCATCAGCGCGATCACGGTGCCGCCGCCCGCGACCATCGCGGCGAGCGCGCCCGGCAGGTTGCCGCGCCGCCAGACCAGCCCGCCCAGGATCGGCACCAGCAGACCGCCGACCAACAGGTTGTACGCGACGGTGAGCGCCGAGATCACGTCGTCCAGGACGCAGGCGACGCTGATCGACAAGACGCCGAGGGCCACGATCGCCAGCCGGTTGGACCGCACCTCGTCATGGTCCGTGGCCGCGGTGCCCGGCCCTCCCCGGCCGACGAGCGTGCGTACCCGGGCCCAGATGTCGTTGTTGGCCACGGTGGCGGAGGCGATCAGCGCGCCGCTCGCGGTCGACATCATCGCGGACAGCGCCGCCGCCAGGACCAGGCCGCGCACCCCGGCCGGCAGCGTGTCCTTCACGATGGTCGCGAACGCGCTGTCGGGGCTGGCCAGTTGGGGGTAGAGCGCCTTGGTGGCCATCCCGATCACCGCGCCGGCGACGGCGTACGCCAGGCAGTAGGCGCCGGCCACCGTGCCGCCGTACGTGGCCACCCGGTCGGTGCGGGCGGTGAACACCCGCTGCCAGATGTCCTGGCCGATCAGCATGCCGAAGGTGTAGATCAGCACGTAGGTGAAGATGGTGTCGCCGCCGATCGAGCCGAACGAGAAGTAGCCGGACGGCAGTTCGGCCTTCAGCCGGGCGATGCCGCCGGCCTTCACGACGGCGACGGGCAGCAGCAGGAACAGCACCCCGATGCTCTTCACCACGAACTGCACCATGTCGGTGAGGGTGATCGACCACATGCCCCCGAGCGCCGAGTAGCCGACCACGATGGTGCCGCCGATCACCACGGCCGCCCAGCGGGGCACGTCGAACAGCACGTCGAAGACGCTGGCGTAGGCGATCGTCGAAGTCACCGCCAGCATCAGGGTGTAGACCCACATGACCACGCCGGAGATCACGCTCGCCGCCCCGCCGTAGCGCAGCGACAGCATCTCGGCCACGGTGTACACCCGCAGTCGGGCGATCCGGGCGGAGAAGAGGATGCTCAGCGCCAGCAGGCCGAGCCCGATGGCGAACACCATCCAGGCGCCCGACAGGCCGTAGGAGTAGCCGAGCCGCACGCCGCCGATGGTGGACGCGCCGCCGAGCACGACGGCGGCCATCGTCCCCGTGTACAGCACCGGGCCCAGGCGGCGGCCCGCGACGAGGAAGTCCGCCTTCGAGGAGGCGCGCCGCTTGCCCCACCAGCCGACGCCGACGATGCCCAACAGATAGCCGATCATCACGACGTAGTCGAGGGTCATGGGGGGTCCTCCGATCCGGCCGGACGCGCTGGGGGAGCGGGCCGGGCCAGGGCTGTGGGTGGGGGAGCAGGCGGGGCAGCGGACGGGGCGGCGGGCGGGACTGGCAGGGCGCACAGGAAAGGCGGGGAACGGGGGGGGGCGAGCCGGGGGTGCCCGAAGGAAAACGCCGTGCGCTGAACCTAAACCGCCCCACCTGGCCTGCAGAAGTATCGGATTCATCCAATATCGTGGGGTCAGATGTGCAAAACCTCCGACGAAAGGCCGCCGGCGTGCCCGACCCAGCCCCCGCTCCCGCCTCCGGCAGCCCCGCCGTCCCGCTGACCGTCCTGCTCGCCGACCCCGTGCTCGGACTGCGCCGGATCGCCGGACCGGCCGACGACCGGCTGATCGGCACCGTCGGCACCACCGAGGTCGAGAACCCCGGCCCCTACCTGCTCGGCGGCGAACTGCTGCTCACCGCCGGAGTCCGCCTTCCGCAGGACGCCGAGGGCATCGACGCCTACGTGCGGTGCGTCGTCGAAGCGGGCGCCGCCGCACTCGGCTTCGGCGTCGCACCGGTCTACGACGAGGTGCCGGCCGACCTGGTCGCCGCCTGCGACCGGCACGGCCTGCCCCTGCTGCGGGTGCCCGACGGCACCCCGTTCGTCGCCGTCGGCCGGGCCGCCTACTCGGCGATGGCCGAGGCCGCCCACCGCGGCCTGCGGCAGATCTCCGAAGCCCAGTCCGCACTCGCCTCCGCGGCCGCCCGCCCCGACGCGCTGCGCGCGGTCGTCCAGCAACTCGCCGTGCACCTGGGCGGTTGGACGGCACTGCTGGACGGGCGCGGCGTCGAACTGTTCAGCGCCGGAGCGCGCCCGCCCGTGCCGGTCCTGGCCGAACTGCGCGCCCTCGCGGAACGGACCACCGCGCGCGCCGCAGGCCGCGCCCAGCCTCCGACCGCCGCCGCCCAGCACCACGCCGGGCGGCACCTGACCGTGCGGACCCTGCCCGGCTCGGACGGTTCCGGCGGCCCGCTCACACTCGTCACCGCCGCCGAGGAACCGCCGACCGCCGTCCACCGGTCCGTGGCCGGGGTGGCCGTGGTGCTGCTCTCGCTGCTCACCAGCCCGCGGCACGCGCTCGGCACGGACGCCCGCAGCGCGGGAGCCCTGGTGCGGCTCCTGCTCGGCGCCGCACCGGAGGAGGCGGCCGCCGCCCTGTTGCCGCCCGACGGCGCCTGGGTGGTCGTGCACGGCCGGTTGACCGGCCGGGCGGGCGGCGGCGGGGAGGCCGTCCAACTCGCCGCCCTCGGCACCGCCCTCGGCACACCGCACCTGCACCTGGACGGGACCTGGCTGCGGGCGCTGCTGCCCGGCTCGGCGGCTCCGGACCGGGTCGTGGACACCGAATCCGCCGCCCGGCTCGGCTGGACGCTCGGCGTCAGCGCGCCCGCCCCCACGGCGGAGCTGAGGATCGCCGACGCCCAGGCCGACCGGGCCCTGCGTCACGCGCTGGCCACCGGTGCCGCCGCCGTCCACCACCGCGAGGCCGTCGGGCCGAGCGTCCACACCCTGGTCGCCCCCGAGGACGCCGCCGCCCTCGCCCGCAGCACCTTCGCCCCGCTGACCGCCGCGGGCACCCCCGGGCCGGCCGTGCTCCGGGAGACCCTGCGCACCTGGCTCGCCCTGCACGGCAGCTGGGACCGCACCGCGGCGGCGCTCCAGCTCCACCGCAACACCGTGCGCCAACGCATCGCCCGGGTCGGCGAGTTGCTCGCCGTCGACCTCGGCGACGCGGAGGTCCGGATGGAACTCTGGTTCGCCCTGCGCTGGCTCCCGCCCGGCGCGAACTGACCACGGGCCGCCGGCGCCGTCCGGCGGCGAGACGTGCGTGCGGGGCCCGGTCAACGGCGGGCCAACACCGCGACCTCCCAGCCAAAGCCCACCACCAGCCGGCCATCCGGCGCCACGGCCACCGTGCAGACCGGCATCGGGAACACCAGCTCCGGCCCGACCTGCTGGCCCGTGGTCAGATCCCCGCTTGCACATGGGCAGCGCACCGCCAGGACGCGAGCGCCGGCACACGAACACGAAGCGTCACGTTGGCGTAGGCCTCCTGCCGGGCGTCAGCCGAGGGCGGTGTCGAGGAAGGCGTGCCAGGCGGCGTGGACGCGGGCGGCGTGGTTCCCGCCACCGTCGTTGCCGTCCTCGCTCCTGCCCCCGCTCCCGTCCCCGCTCCCGCCGCCGTCGGCGAGGAGGTCCAGCAGCAGGCCGCGGAGGACGGCCAGCACCACGGTGGGATTCGTGCCGGTGCCGTCCAGGACGCGCTCCAGCGGCGGCAGCCACTCGTCCAGCGAGGCGGTGCCGAAGTCCAGCCAGGGCCCGGAGCCGCCGAAGGCGCGGACGTACCCCTCGAAGAACAGGTGTAGCGCGCCCCGGTGTTCGGGCTTCGTCAGCCACTCCCAGAGCAGTTCGAGGGTCTCGCGGGCGTCGCCGCCCTCGGCGTCTATCGTTCCACTGAAACGACTGTTTCAGTGGAAGTGTCCTCCTGGAAGGGATGCCAGCATGGCCGCCACCGCACCCGGATCCGCGACCGTCCGCGAGGCCGTCCGCCCCGGGGACCTCGGCACCGTCGCCGCCCTGCACGGTGTCCTCTACGCCCGCGAGTACGGCACGGACGAGACCATGGAGGCCTATGTCGCCGCCGGGATGGCCGAGTTGGTCCTCGCCCGGGCCCGCGAGGGCGGTGCGGCGCCCGGTCGTCTGTGGGTCGCCGAGCTCGACGGCCGCGTGGTCGGCGCCGCCGGCCTCGTCCGGGCGGACGAACGCCCGGGCTGGGGCCAGCTGCGGTGGGTGCTCCTCGACCCGGTCGCCCGGGGCCGGGGCCTGGGCGGCCGGCTGCTGGACACCGCCCTGGACGAGGCCCGCGCCCGTTCGTACGAGGGCGTGCTGCTGTGGACCATCGCGGGCCTCGACGCAGCCCACCACCTGTACGCGAAGGCCGGTTTCGAGCTCACCGTCTCCCGTTCCGCCCGCAAGTTCGGCCTGGACACGGTCGAGCAGCGGATGGACCTGCGGCTCTGAGCGGGCGTCTGGCATAGGCGACTGGCACCCTTCCATCTTCCGCTCTTCAGGGCTTCAGGGCTTCAGGGTTTCGGGCCGAGGGAGCCACTCGCCCGGCAGAGCTCCGCGTACCGTCCGGCGCGGGCGAGAAGGTCCGCGTGCGTGCCCGACTCGACGACCCGGCCGCCGTCCAGAACGATGATCCGGTCGGCATGCCGGACGGTGGACAACCGGTGGGCGATCGTGATCGTGGTACGGCCCACGGAGAGCGCGTCAAGCGCTCGTTGGACCGCCTTCTCGGTGATCGTGTCCAGCGCGCTGGTGGCCTCGTCCAGGACGAGGACCGGCGGATTCCTCAGCATGGTTCGGGCGATCGCCAGGCGCTGTTTCTCGCCGCCGGAGAACCGGTACCCGCGCTCGCCCACGATGGTGTCGTACCCCTTCGGCAGGCTTTCGATCAGTTCATGGATCTGAGCGGCTTCGGCGGCGGCCGCCAGCTCACTCGCCGTCGCTCCGGGCTTGGCGAACCGCAGGTTGTCGGCCACGGTCGTGTGGAAGAGATGGGTGTCCTGCAAGACGATGCCGACCGTCTCGGCAAGGGTGGCGAAGCTGAGGTCACGGATGTCGACGCCGTCGATGGTGATCCGACCGCCCGTGACGTCGTAGAGGCGCGGAACCAGATGGCCGAGGGTGGTCTTGCCCGCGCCGGTGGCGCCGATGACCGCCAGCTTCTCACCGGCCGGCAGGTCGAAGTCCACGCCCTGGAGGACGGGCCCCGAAGCCGGGTAGGAGAAGCTCACCTGCTCGAAGCGGACGTGTCCGTGGCGCCCGGCGAGCGGAACGGGATCCCTGGGCTCCGCGACGTCGACCTCGAGGTCCAGGTACTCGAAGACCCGGTCGAACAGGACCATGGAGCTCTGGATGCCGATGCCGGTCTGCAACAGGGTCATGACCGGCCCGAAGAGGCCCTGTTGGAGAGCGGTGAACGCGACGACGGTGCCCACGGATATGGTCGGGCCACCGTGCCCACCGACGATTCCGGCCGTCCAGTAGAACGCTATCGGCATCGCGGCCACGATGATCGAGATGATGGACTGGCGCCATCGCCCGGCCATCGAGGACCGGACGGTCAGATCCGCGAGGTCCCGCGACCGCCCCGCGAACTCCTTGACGAGCGTGTCGGTGCGCCCCATCGTGCGGCCCAGCAGGAAGCCGCTGACCGACAGCGACTCCTCGATCAGGCTGAACATCACGGCGATCAGGCTCTGTTGCTGCTCGACGATCCCGCGCCGCTCCGCGCCGACCTTGCGGCTGATCCCGACGAAGAACGGGAGCACCCCGAGGGACACGGCCGTCAACTGCCAGTTCAGGGAGAGCATCGCCAGCAACGTGGCCACCACCGTGGTGGCACTGGCGACGATCGTGGCGGCCGCGCCGGTCACCGTCGACTGCATGGCTCCGATGTCATTGGCGATCCGGGACTGCACCTCTCCCGTGCGGGTCGTGGTGAAGAAGGACAGGGACATCCGCTGCAGATGCGTGTAGACCGCGGTGCGCAGGTCGTCCATCACCCGTTGCCCCAGCGTGACCAACAGGTAGGCCTGGAGCACTCCGGCGGACGTGCTGGCCACTACCAGGGCGAACATCCCGGCGGCCAGCCCGGTCAGCAGTCCGAGCCGGCCCTGGGGCAACGCGACGTCGAAGATCTGCCGCAGCATGAACGGCGGTGCGATTGCGGCCAGCGATCCGGCGGCCACCAGCAGCAGCACGGCGCCGAGCCGGAGCCGGTGCGGCACGAACAGGCCCATGGCCCTGACCAGTGGTGCGTGCCGCCTGTTCTTCCGTTCTCCGGCCAAGGGGCTCCTCCCTTCTCTCAGTCGTGCGCGTCCGCCCGGTGCCCCGGCCCGCGGGACCG
>NZ_JBHWIJ010000099.1:0-18516 GCF_042732255.1 Kitasatospora sp. NPDC059803
GGTGTCCCGCACACGGGCTGGGACCTCCAACCGCGCCGCCGCCCCCGCCGCGTTGGCGGCGGGCCGGGGCCCGTGGGGGAGAGCCGGGGATCAGCCCTCCTGGGCGAGGCTCTTCATGTCCTCGTAGCCCATGCCGAGCTTGCTGAACATCTCCTGCTGCGCCAGGGGCAGGCCGAGGGCCTTCAGCTCCTCGGCCTGGGCGGGGGTCAGCGGCTTGCCGGGGGTGCGCGTCGGAGTGCTCGGGGCGGTGCCGCCCTTGCTCCCGCTGGTGGGGCCGGAGGCGATGAGGGTGAGCATCGCGCTCTGGATGTCGTCGCTGGTCAGCGTGACGGCGTCGGCGGGGGCCTCGACGGTCGGGGCGTTCTGGTTGAAGGCGAGCTTCACCGGGAAGTTGACGCCCGGTGCGGCCTTCGCCTCCAGCTGGGCGAGGTCGAAGGTGGCGGCGGAGAGCTTGCCGTCCTTCAGGTAGAGGTCGGCGCCGACCTTGTCCTCGCGCACGGTGCTCGGGACGGAGGTGGGGAGCTTCCCGAACTGCTGGGGGAACTTGGCGGCCAGCGGCTTGACGGCCTTCAGCAGTTCGTCGGCCAGCTGGCGGCCCGGGGCGCTCATCCAGATGTGCTCGGCGCCGTCCTTCTTGCCCTTGTCCTCGAAGGTGACGGTGCGGGACAGCACGTCCTTGAGGGAGTTGGTCAGCTGCTTGGCGGACTCCGGGTCCAGCGAGGGCTGTCCGCTCGGGGTGGCCTTGGCGCCGTCGAACTTCTTGCTGTCGTCGGCGAGCTTCTGCAGGTCGAAGGAGACCCACTTGCCGGCCAGCACGTCCTTGACCGGCTTCAGTTCGGCGGGCAGGTCGCTGCTGATGGCGTCGACCTGCGACGGGTCCTCGCCGACCAGCTTCACCAGGCCCTTGGCGTCGGCGCGCAGGAACGCCTTGGCGTCGACCTGGCGGTACTCCAGCAGCGCGGCGCCCTTCCGGTCGGAGAGCACGTAGGACAGGCGCACCGACTTGTCGAGCGTCAGGTCCTTGTCGGCGCCGTTGCTTTGTGCGTTCTTGAAGGTGTCGAGGTCCTTCAGGGGCTTGTCGGCGGACACCGCGACGGAGAAGTTCAGCCCGGACACGGCGTCGGCGCTCTTCGGGTCGACCTTGTCGCCGGTGGCCGCACCGAAGGCGATGATCTGCTCGGGAGTGGCGTCCACGGAGAACGTGAGGCCGGCGGCCTTGCCCTCGCCGACCTTGGTGAAGGCCTTGGACACCTTCTGCGCGGCGGACAGCTGCTCGACGGTGCCGCAGGCGGCCAGGCCGGCGGCGAGCACGGATGCGGTGACGGCGACGGGAACGGTTCCGCGCGCGGCCCGGCGAATGGCGGTGTTGATGGTACGTCTCCTGTATGGCGGGGTCTGACCACATGGTCAGACCGGTCCCTCCCCGGTGGCGTCAGGCGCCACAGTGCTTACACATTTGATCACATCATCAACAAGGGGGTGGCCGATTATTTCGGACCGCCGCAGCCCCGGCCGAGGCGCAGCGCGGTGTCGATCAATGGCACATGGCTGAAGGCCTGCGGGAAGTTGCCGACCTGGCGCTTGAGCCGCGGGTCCCACTCCTCCGCCAGGAGCCCGAGGTCGTTGCGGATGGACAGCAGCTTGTCGAACAGCTGGTGCGCCTCGTCCGTCCGGCCGATCATCGCCAGGGCGTCGGCCAGCCAGAACGAGCAGGCCAGGAAGGCGCCTTCGTCGCCCGGCAGGCCGTCCACCCCGCCGCTCGTGGGGTAGCGCAGCACGAAGCCGTCCTCGGTGGACAGTTCGCGCTGGATCGCCTCGACGGTGCCGATGACGCGCTTGTCGTCCGGCGGCAGGAAGCCGACCTGGGGGATGAGCAGCAGCGAGGCGTCGAGTTCCCGCGAGCCGTAGGACTGGGTGAAGGTGTTGCGCTCCGGGTCGTAGCCGTGGGTGCAGACGTCCTCGTGGATGGTGTCACGCAGGGCGCGCCAGCGCTCCAGCGGTCCCTCGCAGTCGGTCTGCTCCAGCAGTTGGACCGTCCGGTCGACGGCGACCCAGGCCATCACCTTGGAGTGGACGAAGTGCCGGCGCGGGCCGCGGACCTCCCAGATGCCCTCGTCCGGCTCCTGCCAGTGCTCCTCCAGCCAGGAGATCAGCCGCAGTTGCAGCAGGTGGGCGTGGTCGTTGCGGGCCAGGCCGGTGTGCTGGGCGAGGTGCAGGGCCTCGACGACCTCGCCGTAGACGTCGAGTTGCAGCTGGTCGGCGGCGCCGTTGCCGATCCGGACGGGGCGGGAGCCCTCGTAGCCGGGCAGCCAGTCGAGTTCGGTCTCCACCAGCTCCCGTTCGCCGGCGATGCCGTACATGATCTGGAGGTTCTCCGGGTCGCCGGCGACGGCGCGCAGCAGCCACTCGCGCCAGGCCTTGGCCTCGTCGCGGTAGCCGGTGCGCAGCAGCGAGGAGAGCGTGATGGTGGCGTCGCGCAGCCAGGTGTAGCGGTAGTCCCAGTTGCGGACGCCGCCGATGTCCTCGGGCAGTGAGGTGGTGGGGGCGGCGACGATGCCGCCGGTGGGGGCGTAGGTGAGGCCCTTGAGGGTGATCAGGGAGCGGATCACGGCCTCGCGGTAGGGGCCCTGGTAGGTGCACTGGGCGGCCCAGTCGTGCCAGAACTCCTCGGTGGCGGCGAGTGCCTGCTCGGCGTCCGGCCGGTCGGGGGCGCCGAGGTGGGAGGCCTGCCAGGTGAGGGCGAAGGCGATCCGCTCGCCGGCGGTGACGGTGAAGTCGGCGTAGGTGGTCAGGTCGCGGCCGTAGGTCTCGGACTCGCCGTCCAGCCACACCGAGTCGGGCCCGGCCACGGCGACGGTGCGGGCGCCCGTGCCGTCCGTGACCTTGTGCACCCAGGGCACGATGCGCCCGTACGAGAAGCGCATCCGCAGGGCCGAGCGCATCCGGACGGTGCCGGCGACGCCCTCGACGATCCGGATCAGCTGCGGGGCCGCCGTGCCGCGCGGCGGCATGAAGTCGATCACCCGGACGGTGCCCCCGGCGGTGTCCCACTCCTGTTCCAGGATCAGCGAGTCGCCCCGGTAGCGCCGCCGGTGGGCGGGCGGGGCGTCACCGGGGGCGATCCGCCAGAAGCCGTGCTCGTCCGTGCCCAGCAGGCCGGCGAAGACGGCCGGGGAGTCGAAGCGGGGCAGGCACAGCCAGTCGACGGCGCCGTCCCTGCCGACCAGGGCGGCGGTCTGCATGTCGCCGATCAGCGCGTAGTCCTCGATGCGGGCGGGCACGTGGTTCTCCAAGAAGGGTTCACAGGAAGGTTCGGCAGAGGGGGGGGTACAGGCAGGGCCGGGCAGGGCTCACTCCTTGAGCGAGCCCGAGTTGGCGCCGCGCACGAAGTGGCGCTGGAAGCAGAAGAACAGGATCGCCACCGGGAGGGTGGAGACCAGCGCCGCCGCCAGCTTGAGCGGGTACTGCGTCCCGGAGCCGAGGCCGCCGGAGACGAAGTGCGCCAGCCCGGTGGTGAGGGTGTCGTGCTCGCTGGACTGGGTGGAGACCAGGAAGTGCGTGAACTCGTTCCAGGAGCCCTGGAAGGAGAGCACGGTGAGCGTGATCAGCGAGGGCCGGGACATCGGCAGGACGACGGACCAGAAGATCCGGAACGTCCCGGCGCCGTCGATCCGCGCCGCCTCCTCGATCTCGCGCGGCACCGACTCGAAGAACTGCTTCATGATGAAGATCCCGGCGGCGTCGACCAGCAGCGGCAGGATCATGCCGCTGTAGCTGTCGAACATGCCGAAGCTCTTCAGCACCAGGAACTTCGGGATCAGCAGCACCACGCCCGGCACCGCCATCACGGCCAGCACGAAGGCGAACAGCAGCCGGCGGCCGGGGAACCTGATCCGGGCCAGCGCGTAGCCCGCCATCGAGTCGAACAGCACCCGGCCGGCCGTCACCAGGACGGTCACCACCACGCTGTTGCCCAGCCAGCGCAGGAACGGGATGTTCTCGACGCCCTCCGCCAGGCCGAACAGCCGCCGGTAGGAGGCCAGGGTGCCGCCGTCGGGCAGCACCGACATCGGGTGGGCGGCCGCGTCCGGGTCGGTTTTGAAGCTGTTCACCAGCTGGAGCAGGAACGGCAGCAGGTAGAGCAGCGCGAAGCCGAGCAGGACGGCGTACCCGAGGATCCGCAGCGGCCGGGGGAAGCGGCCGAGGATCGGCTTGTCCACGGCGGGCTTGCGGTCAGCGTGCGGCACGGCGGGCTCCCTTCGGGCTGCGGCGGGGCTTGCCGTCCCGCTCCCGCAGGACCCACCGCTGGACGGCGGTGAGCAGCAGGATCAGGCCGAGCAGGACGAACGCGATGGCGGCGCCCTGCCCGAAGTCGGCGTTGTCGAAGCCGGCCGAGTAGGACAGGTAGGCGGGCGTGAGGGTGGTGTTGCCGGGCGCGCCCTTGCCCATCACGTACACCTGGTCGAAGACCTGCCAGGTAGAGATCAGGCCGAGGGTCAGCACCAGGAACAGGACGGGCCGCAGGGCGGGCAGGGTGACGTGGCGCAGCAGCTGGCGGCGGTTGACGCCGTCGAGCGCGGCGGCCTCCTCCAGTTCGCGCGGGATGTCCTGGAGGGCGGCGAGGAAGATCAGCATGAAGGTGCCGGAGGTGGTCCACACCGCCATCAGGATCAGCGTGCACATCGCGACCGAGGGCCCGGCGAACCACTCCGACCAGGACAGCCCGAGCGGGCCGCCGGTGCCCGGGGCGGGCTGGTCCAGGCCGAACCAACCGAGCACCAGCCAGATCACCCCGCGCGGGTCGGCGAACCAGTTCGGCCCCTTGACCCCGAGCCAGCCCAGCATCCGGTTGACGGCGCCGCTGCCCTGGAAGAGGAACAGGAAGACCGTCGAGATCGCGATCGAGCTGGTGACGGACGGGAAGTAGAACACCGTGCGCAGGGCGCCCCGGCCGCGCAGCATCCGCTGGTTGACCAGGATGGCGAGCAGCAGCGCCAGCACCGTCTGCAGCGGCACCGTCAGCAGGACGTAGTACAGCGTGTTGCGCATCGAGGTGGCGAACAGCGTGC
The DNA here is from genome assembly GCF_042732255.1 of Kitasatospora sp. NPDC059803. Classification (NCBI taxonomy): domain Bacteria; kingdom Bacillati; phylum Actinomycetota; class Actinomycetes; order Kitasatosporales; family Streptomycetaceae; genus Kitasatospora; species Kitasatospora sp. NPDC059803. The sequence goes on from NZ_JBHWIJ010000099.1 coordinate 5,070, forward strand.
GGTCCAGGCCGTCCTCGGCGAACAGCCGGCGGTAGTTGTCCAGGCCGATGAAGTCCGCGCTGCCGCTGAACGGGTTGGACTGGCCGTCCCAGTGCAGCAGGCTGACCCACAGGGCCATCCCGATCGGCAGGACCATGAAGAGGCCGAGGACCAGGACCATGGGGCCGGCGAACAGCCAGCCCCATGCTCCCTCGCGCAGGCCGCGCCGGCGTATCGTGCCGGTGGAGCTGTTACTTGGCATTCTTGATGGCCTGCTCGCCGTTGCGCTGGAGGGTGGCCAGGATGGCCGCCGGGTCGCCCGTCTTCAGCGACTGGAGGTCGGTGTTGAACTGGGTGAGCACCTTGGTGAACCCGGCGATGGTGACCGGCGCCTGGGCGTTGGCGACGCCGTCGACCCAGGCCTTGGACTCGGGGTACTTCTGGGCGTAGGCGCTCAGCGCGCTGGTGCGCGAGGGCATCACGCCGAAGGCCTGGGCGAACTCCAGTTGCTGGTCGGTGGAGGCGAGGTGCTTGACCAGGTCGACCCCGGCCGCCTGGTGCTGGCTCTTGGCGGCGATGCCCCAGCAGTTGCTGAAGGCGAGGGTGCCGGGGCCGGCCGGGCCGGCGGGCAGCGGGAGCACCTTGTACTGGACGTTCGGGTAGTCCTTGGCCATCGCGCCCTTGAGCCAGTTGCCCTCGATGGTCATCGCGGCCTTGCCCTTGCCGAGCGCCTCGCCGCCCCAGCCGGCGTCCACCTCGGCGACGTACTTGGCCGAGCCGGCCTTCATCATCGACTGCACGTACTCCAGCGCCTGCTTGTTGGCCGGGCTGTCGGCGGTCATCGCGGTCTGCTCGGGGTTGGTGATCCAGCCGCCGGCCTCCTTCAGCAGGGCGCCGAGCCGCTGGTAGTCGGGGGCGGTCACCAGGCCGGTCACGCCGTCCTTGGTGAGCTTGGCGGCGTCGTCGGAGAGCTGCTGCCAGCTGGTCGGGTAGTCGGCCTCGGTCAGGCCGGCCTGCTGCCACAGCGTGGTGTTGATCGCCAGGCCCAGGGTGGAGGTGTCCTTGGGCAGGCAGGTGAGCTTGCCGTCGTAGCTGAAGGCCTTGCGCAGCGGCTCGGAGAAGTCGGCGGCGTCCGGGATCTGGTCGCCGTAGGCGTACAGCGAGCCGCCCTTGGCGTAGTTCGCGAACTGGTCGGAGTTGACGTAGAAGAGGTCCGGCGGGTTGCCGCCGGCGAAGGCCTGGCCGAGCTGCTGGTTGATGTCGCTGGCGATCTGCACGGTGACGGTGTTGCCGGTCTTCTTGGCCCAGTCGGCCGTGGCGGCCTTGACCGCGGCCGTCTCGGCCTCGCCGGAGGTGGCGATCAGCACCGTCAGGCTCTGGTTGCCGCCGGAGGACTGCTTGGCCGGTGAGTCGCCGAAGCCGCCGGAGGAGGAGCAGCCGGTGACGGCGCCGAGGGTGACGGCCGCGCAGACGGCTGCCGCGGCGAGGGTGCGGGAGGTGGCCATGCGGGATCTCCTTGCGAGGGTGGGTGGGGGAGTGGGCGGAGATGGTTTCGGGGGGAGTGGCGGTCAGACGCTTTCGCGCAGGACCAGCTCCGGTTCCAGGAGCACGTGTTCGGTCGGCCGCTGGTGGTCGCCGAGGCGTTCCAGCAGCAGCCGCATGCACTCGCGGCCGACCGCGTCGAGCGGTTGGGCGAGGCTGGACAGCGACGGGAACAGCAGGGGGGCGATCGGCGAGTCGTCGAAGCCGATGACGGCCGCGTCCGGGCCGGGGGTGCGGCCGTCGCGGCGCAGCGCCTGGTACCAGCCGAGCGCCAGGGTGTCGCTGGCGGTCACCACCGCGGTCGCGCCGGTCGCGAGCAGCCGTTCGGCGGCCTCGGTGGCGCTCGTCCGGTCGTCCGGACTCTCGGCCCGGCGGCCCCGGGTGGGCAGGCCCAGTTCGCGCATCGCGCTCTGCCAGCCGCGGGCGCGGTCGTCGCCGACGCCGGAGCCCTTCGGCCAGCCGAGGAAGCCGATCTTGCGGTGGCCGAGCCCGGCCAGGTGCCGGACGGCGGCCGAAGTCCCGGCGGAGCCGTCGACGTCGACCCAGTCGCCGACGTCCCGGCCGGACCAGGTGCGGCCGAAGGCGACGTAGGGGACGCCGCGTTCGTGCAGCCAGCCCTGGCGGCGGTCGCCGCGGTCGGTGCTGCTGAGGACGAAGCCGTCCGCGCCGTGCTCGTCGAGGAGCTGCTGGTAGCTGGTGAGTTCGTCGTCCCCGGGGGCGACGGCGAACAGCACCACCCGGTAGCCGGCCTGGTCGGCGGCCTCGGAGAGGGAGTGCAGGAACTGGTCCAGGACCGGGGTCGGGACGCCGGTGCTGCTGGAGCGGATGCCGTAGCCGATCAGCCGGCTGGCCCTGGTCTTGAGCGCCTGCGCGGCCCGGTGCGGGCGGTAGCCGAGCTCGTCGATCGCGCGCTGGACCCGCTCCAGCGTCTGCGGGCGCAGCAGCTCGGGCGAGTTGATCGCGTTGGACACCGTCTGACGGCCCACGCCGGCCCGGGCGGCGACCATTTCGAGGGTCGCGGCGGACCCTGTCCTGGGCCGGGGCGATGAGTGTGCATGCATGACGGCGATCCTAGGTTCTGTCTTCATTGACAAGATCTTGGAGCGTTCCAATACGGGGTTCCATCTTCCCCACCAGGGGGGTTAATGTCTTGGAACGCTCCAATGGCAGAAAGGTTGCGCCCGAGTGGAAGCAACTGTCAAGCCCCAAAACGAGGATGAAGAGACCATGTCAGCGATCGCCCTGCAGCCGTTCCTGCACGACGCCCAGCTCTCCGTGGCCGCCCCGAGCTTCTGCGCCTCGCGCCCGGACGGGCGGATCGGCGAAGGCGCGGACGGCTTCTACCACGGGGACCGCCGGATCCTCTCCCGCCTGGAGGCCGGCGTCGCCGCCGTCCCCAACACCCCCGTCGCCACCGCGCACGGCGAGGACGGACGCACCACCTTCGTCACCGTGCTGCGCGGCATCGCCGAACTCACCCCCGACCCGGCCGTCACCCTGGAACGCCGCCGGGAACTGCACCCCGGCCGCCTCGTCGAGCGCTACACCGTCCGCAACGCGGGCGACCTCACCGCCCGCCTGCGCCTGGACGTACGCGCGGAGAGCGACTTCGCCGCGATGGACAGCGTCAAGGCCGGCCGCGCCACCCAGGCACTCACGCCCACCGCCGGCCCGAACGGCCTGCGCTGGAGCGAGGGCCCGCTCAGCGCCGCCCTCACCGTCGAACCGGCGCCCGACCACCTCGCCGCCGACACCGGCACCCTGGGCTTCGACCTCGAACTCGCCCCCGGCCAGAGCTGGCAGGCCGTCCTGGAGTGCACCGCCGAGCACCGCGACGGCGACCTCTTCCCCGCCCCGGCCGCCGACGCCGCCCCGTGGCGCACCCCCGGGATCACCGGCCGCGACCACCACCTCGCGCACTGGATCACCCGCTCCCACCACGACCTGCGCGGCCTCCTGCTCACCGACCCGCTGCAGCCCGCCGACCACTTCCTCGGCGCCGGGGCCCCCTGGTTCCTCACCCTGTTCGGCCGCGACTCCCTCTGGGCGGCCCGGATGATGCTCCCGCTCGGCACCGAACTCGCCGCCGGCACGCTGCGCACCCTGGCCCGCCGCCAGGGCCGCGCCCTCGACCCGGCCACCGAGGAGCAGCCCGGCAAGATCCTCCACGAGGTCCGCCGCGACGAGCAGCACCTCGACAACGGCTCCCACCTGCCGCCCTGCTACTTCGGCACGGCCGACGCCACCCCGCTGTGGCTCACCCTCCTGCACGACGCCTGGCGCTGGGGCATGCCCGAGGACCAGGTCGAGGACCTGCTGCCGCACGCCGAGGCCGCCCTCGCCTGGCTGGCCGACCACGCCGACGCGGACGGCGACGGCTTCCTTGAGTACGTCGACAGCTCCGGCAAGGGGCTCTCCAACCAGGGCTGGAAGGACTCCTCCGACAGCATCCGCTTCCGCGACGGCCGGATCGCCGACGCCCCCATCGCGCTCAGCGAGGTCCAGGCCTACGCCTACGAGGCCGCCGTCGCCTCGGCCGCCCTGCTGGAGGCCTTCGGCCGGCCCGGTGCCGAGCGCTGGCGGCAGTGGGCGGAGGAGCTGCGGCTGCGCTTCCGCGACCGGTTCTGGACCGAGGACGCGCACGGCCCGTACCCGGCGGTCGCCCTCGACGGCGGCAAGCACCAGGTCGACTCGATCGCCTCCAACATGGGCCACCTGCTCGGCACCGGCCTGCTCGACCCGCAGGAGAGCGCCCTGGTCGCCGGCCGGCTCACCGCCCCCGGCATGGACAGCGGCTTCGGGCTGCGCACCCTGGACGCCGCCGCGGCCGGCTTCAACCCGCTCGGCTACCACACCGGTTCGGTCTGGCCGCACGACAGCGCCATCGCCGTCCACGGCCTCTCCCGCGCCGGGCTGCACGACGCCGCCGCGCCGCTGGCCGCCGGCCTGGTCCGCGCGGCGGCGGCCTTCGACCACCGCCTGCCCGAACTCTTCGGCGGCCACCCGCGCGCCGAGTTCGCCCGCCCCGTCCCCTACCCGGCCTCCTGCCGCCCGCAGGCCTGGGCCGCCGCCGCCTCCGTCCAGGTGGTGCAGGCACTGCTCGGCCTGGAGGCCGACGCCCCCAACCGGCGGCTCCGGGTGCGGGCCCAACTCCCCGCCGGCTACGAGTCGCTGACGTTCACCGGCCTGACGGTGGCGGGCCTGCCGATCGAGGTGTCCACCGACCACACCGGGGCCGTCGACCTGCGCGCCCCGCAGGGCTTCACCGTCACCACGGACCGCTGACGCGCACCCCGCCGGCCCGGCGGCCGCGCCCGGCCCGGCCGGCGGGGAGCGGGCCGTCCGGGCGCGGGCGCCGGGCCGGGTCAGCCGCGCTGCACGGTGAACTGGTCCACGGCGGTGCCGTCCTCGGTGATCGAGCGCACCGCCATGCGGGCCGGCTTGCCGGCGGCGGCGGGCGTCACGTCGACCGCCACCAGGCAGTAACCGGTGTAACGGACCCTGGACCAGGTGACCTTGACGGTCTGGTTTTGGCCGCTCGGATCGGCGACCACCATCGGGACGGGGGAGTCGTTCTTCGTCTCGTGCCCGAGGTAGGTGTCGGCGACGGGGAAGGAGTAGACCCCGCCGCCACCGCCGCCCGCGACGACGTACGTCGTGCCGTCCTTCAGCGGATTGACGGTGTCTCCGGAGGCGACCTTGCGGGTGGGCTTGCCGGAACGGATGGGGTCGGTCCGCTCGTAGACGTGGTTGTGGCCGCTGAGCACCAGGTCCACCTGGTACTTGTCGAACAGCGGGGCCCAGTCCTGCTGCGCGCCGAGTTCGGCCCCGTTGTCGTGGCAGGTGGAGTACGTGCACTGGTGCAGGTAGACGACGACGAAGTCGATGGTGGTGTCGGCGCGGAGCGCGGCGAGCCGGCTCTCCAGCCACTTCTTCTGCTTGCCCTTGGTGTAGTTCAGGTTGGCCGCGGTGTTGTAGCAGATGTCGTTGCCGTCGAGGCTGATCAGGCCGACGTTCTGGCAGCGCCAGGAGTAGATGCCGGTGGACTGCGCCCAGGCGTTGTCGGGCATCGTGAACCGGGCGCGGACGCCCCCGTAGCCGTCGGCCCCGTACCAGGCCTCCATCTCGTGGTTGCCGATCGCCATCATCCACGGGGTCCGGGAGGCGACGGGGTCGTTCTGCACGAAGAAGGAGTCCCACAGACGGGCGTCGTAGGGGTCGCTGGTCTTGCCGCTGCCGCCGCTGTTGGCGTACGAGAGGTCGCCCATGTGGAGGTGGAAGGCGGGGTCGAGGCCGGCGATCAGGTTGGCGGTGGCGGCCGCGTTGTACCCGATGCCCTGGTCGCCGAAGGCCGTGAAGGTGAACCCGGTGCCGCGCCCGGGGGCGGGCGCGGTGCGGAAGCTCGCCACGTCGCCGAGCCGGGCGCGCTGCCCCGCGGGGTCGTAGCCCTGGTGGCCGACGACGTAGTAGTACGTGGTGTCCGGGATCAGCTGGTCCACCTGCGCGTGCAGGTAGTACTGGGTGACGGTGGTGGGCTTGACCAGGGGCTGGTCCTCGACCGGGTGCTGCCAGGACAGCTTGCTGACCAGGGTGCGGACCTCGGCGGCGATCGGGGAGCCGAAGTCGCCGGGCTGGAGGCCGATCCGGACGAAGGGGGCGGTCACCGCGCCCGGCACCTGCCAGGAGACGACGACCTGTTGGGAGGGGTCGGCCCCGAAGGCCAGGTGCCGGCCGAAGGGGCGCAGCGCGGACCCGGCGGTCTGGTCGCTGCGGGGTGAGGGGAGGGTCGGGGTGTCGAGGGCGGTCGGGCGGGGGGCGGCCTGGGCGGCGCCGGGCAGCAGGAGGCTGCCCGCGGCGAAGGCGGCACCGCCCGCCGCGCTCACTCGCAGGAGGTCGCGCCGGGAGTGCCGTGAGGTCTCGGACATGACATTAAGTTAGGAAACATCACTAACCTTTGACAAGAGGGCGGACGCGAACGGATTCTGCTTTATGGCAGGCCAGTTGACGGCGCATCGGGTGCGGGGGCGCCTTCGGGTGGGCGATCCGCCCGTGGAGCCGATCGGCGTAACCGCGCCCGCGCGTCGCGGGCCCGGCGCCGGCGGGCGCCTACCGTGGGCGAATGACCGATCATCAGACCGCGCGACCCGCGATGGGCCGGGCGGGCTACCTCGGGGCGGCCGCCGGCTTCGCCGTCTGCATGGCGGGCACCACCCTGCCCACCCCGCTGTACGGGCTGTACCAGGAGCAGATCGGCTTCTCCGAACTGATGGTGACGGTCGTCTTCGCCATCTACGCCTTCGGCGTCATCGGCGTCCTGCTGCTCGTCGGCAACGTCTCCGACTCCGTCGGACGCCGGCCCGTCCTGCTCTGCGGACTGGCACTCGCGGCGTGCAGCGCCCTCGCCTTCCTGGCCGAAGGCGGCCTCCCACTGCTGGCCCTGGGCCGCCTGCTGTCCGGCCTGTCCGCGGGCCTGTTCACCGGCACCGCCACCGCGTACGTCCTGGAGCTCGCCCCACCCGGACACCAGGCCCGCGCGGGCTTCGTCGCGACCGCCGCCAACATCGGCGGCCTGGGCTGCGGACCGGTGCTGTCGGGACTGCTCGCCGAGTACACACCCCACCCCCTGACCCTGCCGTTCGCCGTGCACCTGGTGCTGCTCGCCGCCTCCTTCACCGTCACCTGGCTCCTGCCGGAGACCGTCACCGGCGCCCGCCCGCTGCGCACCGCCCGGCCGCGCCGGCCGTCCCTGCCGCCGGAGGTCCGCGGGGTGTTCGTCCCGGCCGGCCTCGCCGCGTTCGCGGGCTTCTCCCTGCTGGGCGTCTTCACCTCCGTCAGCCCCGCCTTCCTCGCCCAGCGGCTGGACGTCCACAGCCCGGCCGTCGTCGGCCTGATCGTCTGTACGGCCTTCTTCGCCTCCATCCTCGGCCAGCTCCTGGTGCCCCGGCTGGGCACCGCCCGGGCGATCCCGATCGGCTGCCTGGTGCTCATCGCCGGGCTGGCCCTGATGGCAGGCTCCCTCGCCTGGACGGCCCTGCCGCTGCTGGTGCTCAGCGCCCTGGTGGGCGGCGCCGGCCAGGGCATGGGCCTGCGCGGAGCGGTCGGCGAGATCGCCGCCGCCGCGCCCGCCGAGCACCGCGGCGGCGCCCTGTCGGCGCTCTTCGTGGTCGCCTACTTCGGCATCTCGATCCCGGTGATCGGCATCGGCCTGCTCACCGCGCCGATCGGCCTGGCTCACGCGGGCCTGGTCTTCACCGCCTGCATGGCCCTGCTCGCCGCCGCCTCCGGCGCCTACCTGCTGCGCCGGGCCCGCGCCGGCTCCTGAACCGGCTTCTGAACCGGCTTCTGAACCAGCTCTTGAACCGGCCGCGGTCCGGTGGCGCCCGCGCGCTTCCACGCGCTCTCGCGCAGCAGCCGCAGGCCGTTGAGGCCGACGATGACGGTCGAGCCCTCGTGGCCGAGGACGCCGAGCGGCAGGGGCAGGGTGGCGACCAGGTCCCACACGACCAGGCCGGAGATGAACACCGAGGCGATCACCAGGTTCTGGACGACCAGCCGCCGGGCCGCCCGGGACAGCGCGATCACCGTGGGGACGGTCGCGAGTTCGTCGCGGACGACGACCGCGTCGGCGGTCTCCAGCGCCAGGTCGGAGCCCGCCCGGCCCATCGCGATGCCGGTGTGGGCGGCGGCGAGGGCGGGGGCGTCGTTGACGCCGTCGCCGATCACCAGCACCTTGCGCCCGGCCCGCTCCTGCTCCTGCACGGCGGCGACCTTGTCCTGGGGGAGCAGCCCGGCGCGGACGTCGGTGATGCCGACCTCGGCGGCGAGGCGGGCGGCGGCGCGCGGGTTGTCGCCGGTCACCAGCACCGGGGCGGCGCCGGTCAGGGCCGCCAGGGCGGTGACGGTGGCGGCGGCGTCGGGGCGCAGGCGGTCGGCGATGCCGAGTACGCCGACCGGGACGCCGTCGCGCTGGACCAGGACGGCAGTGCGCCCGTCGCGCTCCAGTTCCGCGGCGACGGCGGTGGCCTCGGCGGTGGCCTCCGCCTCGGCGGAGGGCGCGTGGTCGGCGGCGCCGGCGAGGAGCCGGGCGGGGGCGCCGACCGCGATGACGGCACCGCAGACGGTGGCGGTCACCCCGATGCCGGGGGTGGAGGCGAAGCCCTCGGCGACCGGCAGGTCGAGGCCGCGCCGACGGGCGGCGTCGACCACCGCGCGGGCCAGCGGGTGCTCGCTGGGGTGCTCGGCGGCGGCCGCCAGGGTCAGCAGTTCGTCCTCGTCCAGGCCGCTGCCGGCGAGGGGGAGCAGGTCGGTGATCCGGGGGGTGCCCTCGGTGAGGGTGCCGGTCTTGTCCAGCGCGACCGCGTCGACCTGCCCGAGCCGCTCCATCACGACGGCGGACTTCACCAGGACGCCGTGGCGGCCGGCGTTGGCGATCGCGGACAGCAGCGGCGGCATGGTGGCCAGCACCACGGCGCAGGGCGAGGCGACGATCATGAAGGTCATCGCCCGCAGCAGCGAGCCGGTCACGGCGGCCCCGAAGGCCAGCGGGACGAGGAAGACGGCGAGGGTCGCGAAGACCATGCCCAGGGAGTAGCGCTGCTCGACCCTCTCGATGAACAGCTGGGTGGGGGCCTTGGTCTCCGAGGCCTCCTCGACCATGGCGACGATCCGGGCGATCACCGAGTCGGAGGCGTCGCGCTCGACCTTCACCCGCAGGGCGCCGGTGCCGTTCAGGGTGCCGGCGAAGACCTCGTCGCCCTGCTGCTTGGGGGCCGGCAGCGGCTCGCCGGTGATGGTGGCCTGGTCGATCTCGCTCGCGCCGTCCAGGACGCGGCCGTCGGCGCCGACGCGCTCGCCGGGGCGGATCAGGATGGTGTCGCCGACCACCAGGTCCTCGGTGGCGACGGTCTCCTCGCCGCCGTCGTCCAGCAGGCGGGTGGCGGTGGTGGGGGCGAGGTCGAGCAGGCCGCGCACCGAGTCCTGGGTGCGGGCGGTGGCCAGCGCCTCCAGCGCGCCCGAGGTGGCGAAGATGACGATCAGCAGCGCGCCGTCCATCACCTGCCCGATCGAGGCCGCGCCGATCGCGGCGACGATCATCAGCAGGTCGACGTCGAGGGTCTTCTCGCGCAGCGCCTGAAGTCCGGCCCAGCCGGGCTCCCAGCCGCCGGTGGCGTAGGCGATCGCGTACAGCGGCCCCCAGGCCCAGGCCGGGGCACCGGCCAGCTGGAGTGGGAGGGCGGTCAGGAAGGCGACGGTCGCGGCGGCGGCCCAGCGGGCCTCGGCCAGCGCGAAGACGCGCGTACGGCGCTTGGGAGCGGCGCCGCCGCGCGGGGCTGCGGCGGCTGGGCGCTCGGTGAGGGTTGCGGACATGGCTGTGGTGTTCCTCCACGCGGACACGACGGGGCGACGCGTCGACCATACAGGAATACATGAACAGCTCTTCATTTATTCCCGCTGGATTGACCCTCCCGGGTGATGGAGTTGTCGCCCCGCCGGGCAGGCCCTGGCCTAGTTGGCCCGCGCGGTGAGGCCTTGTGGCCAGTGGCGGTGGTACTGGTCGATGACGTAGTCGTGGCCGTGGAGCCAGCCGTCCGCGGCCGGGTGGGCGTCGGTGAGGTGGGGGTGGCCCGGGGGCAGGTCGGCGTGGACGTGGTCGAGCCTGGCGGGGTCGCGGGCGGGCCAGATCGAGGTGGCGGCGGTGGCGGCGAGCAGGGCGATGGCGCCGAGGACGACGGCGGTCGTCGGGAGGCCGGCGCCGGCGGCGAGCCAGCCGGCGAGGGGGTAGGTGAGCAGCCAGCAGCTGTGCGAGAGGGAGAACTGAGCGGCGAAGGCGGCCGGCAGGTCCGCGTCGGCGGCGGAGCGGCGGATCAGGCGCCCGCCCGGCGTGAGGACGGCGGAACAGGCGGCGCCGATCGCGGCCCAGGACGCCAGCAGCGCGCCCCAGGACCAGCCGCCCGGGGCCGCGGCGGTGACGGCGGCGACGGCGGCCAGGACGGCGGGGAGTGCGAAGGCGGCCGGGAGCATGACGGCGCGGTCGGAGAGCCGCCGCAGGAGCCGGGGCAGGAGCAGGGCGGTCAGCATGGAGCCGGCTCCGTAGGCGCCCAGGGCGAGCGAGACCGCGCCGGCCGGGCGGTGGAAGTGCTCGCGGACCGCGACGACCGTGTCGACGAAGACGATCGCCCCGGCGGCGGCGACCGCGAGGTCGAGCGCGAGCAGGGCCCGCAGGCGGGGGGTGGCCCAGAACAGGCGGGCGCCGAAGGCGGCCTTGGCGTAGACGCCGCCGGTCCTCTCGACGGGGGCGGGCTTGGGCAGGACGACGGAGACGACCAGGGTGGCGGAGGCGAGGAAGCCCGCGGTGGTGCCGGTGAACAGCCAGGTGTACGGGACCAGCGCGAGCAGGCCCGCGGCGAGCGCGGGGCTGAACAGGGACTCCAGGTCGTAGGCGAGGCGGGACATCGACAGCGCCTGGGTGTAGTCCCGTTCGGCGGGCAGCACCTCGGGGATGGTGGCCTGGAAGGCCGGTGTGAAGGCGGCCGAGGCGGCCTGGAGCAGGAAGATCAGGATGTAGATCTGCCAGGCCTGGCTGACGAACGGCAGGGCGAGCGCGACGGCGGCGCGGGTGAGGTCCATCGCCACCAGCAGCGTTCGGCGCGGAATGCGGTCGGCGAGGGCGCCGACCGCCGGTGCGACGGCCACGTAGGCGACCATCTTGACGGCCAGCGCGGTGCCGAGGACGGCCGAGGCGTCGGCGCCGGCGATGTCGTAGGCGAGCAGGCTCAGCGCCACGGTGGCCAGGCCCGTGCCCACCAGGGCGATGACCTGGGCTGCGAACAGGTGGCGGTAGGTGCGGTTGCGCAGTGTGGACAGCATCGGCCCCGTCCCGGTCGGCGGCGTGGTGCGGCGGCACCATCGTATCCAACACGTGCATACGTGTGCACGTGTTAGTTGCGATGGCGCGGTCCTCACTGCCGTTCCGGTCTGCGGGGTCGGGTCGGGGCGGGTTGGGGCGGTCGTGCGGCGGGTCAGTCGTGCGGCGGGAGGGAGCCGATCTGGTGGTCGGCGACGTTCAGCGCCTCGTCGACCAGGCGCCGGAGGTGCCCGTGGCGCAGCGAGTAGACGACGCGGCGCCCGTCCCTGCGCGTGGTGACCAGGCCCGCGAGGCGGAGCTTCGCGAGGTGCTGGCTGACGGAGGTGCGCGGGGCCCCGCAGGCCTCGATGAGGGAGGTGACGTCGGCCTCGCCCGCGCCGAGCCGGTGCAGCAGCGCGAGCCGGGTGCGGTCCGCGAGCAGGGCGAGGACGGACGCGGCGACGTCCAGCCGCTCGCCGCTGTCCTGCCCCTGCTCCTGCGAGCCGTGTGCAGCTGCCAGATCGGTGCTTGTGCTCATGTGCTCATCGTAGGTCGGCGTGCGCCCGATGCGTGCACGCGTGCGCACGTGATGGCCCCGCGCTGTCGGGGCCGCCGGGGCGGGCCCGGTTCAGCGGCCGGGGCCCCAGCGGGCTTCGAGCCGGCGGGTGCCGTCGGGGGTGGTGACGGCCCGCCAGCTGGCCCGCATCCGCACCGTGCGGCGGGCGGCGCCGGTGCCGCTGGAGGCGGTCGGGGCGCCCACGGCCTGGAGCACGGAGTTGTCCAGGGGGCTGTCGGCGAGCCTGCGCACGATCGCGGACAGGGCCGCGGCCACCGAGCCGCGCGCCGGCGCGGATGCCGGCCAGCTGGCGGGGAGGGGCTGGCGGCGGTGGAAGGCGCCGAGAACGGCCACGGGGACCTCACCTTCGTTGCGTATCGTCCGACACGGCGGATCGATCGGGTGGTGGCTAAGGGTGCTCCGGAGGTCGGTGGCGGGGCGCTGGGCCCGCGTCAGCCGGGCGGGGACGAGTCCGAGCCTAGGCCGCGGACCCTCGGGGGGCGGGTGATCCTGACGCCCCCTTGACTGTGCGGGCGCCGTCACTGACGGTGTCCTGACGGCGGCCCCGCGCATCGACGGCCTCCGGCCCGGACGCGATCGCGCTCCGGCGGGCGGCGCGTCCGGCGGGCGGGCGGCCGCGTCGTACGGGCGAGGAGGGAAGGGGAGCCATGGCAGGCCGGTCCGACGGCGCCGGCGCGGCCCGCGACGGCCGGGGGGCGAACGATTGGGACGTGACGGGTTCGTTCACTAACATCGACAGTGGCCCTGGATATAGGGAACACATCCGTTCATTACGGACAGCCGGTGAACGGGCGTGTCGAGAGGTGGAGCCGAAGAAGGTGCGCAGCCATGCCCGCTGAACCCGCAGTCGCGCGCGGACCGGCGACGGGCGCCCCGCTCCGCAGGCGCGGCGAGGCGCTGGAGAACGCCATCTTCGAGGCCGCCCTCCAGCAGCTCACCGCCGACGGCTACGCCCGGCTCACCATGGAGGGCGTCGCCGCCGCCGCGCAGACCGGCAAGGCCGCGCTCTACCGGCGCTGGCCCTCCAAGGAGGAACTGGTCAAGGACGCGCTGCGCGCCTGCCTGCCCCCGGTCGGCCCGCCGCCCGACACCGGCGGCCTGCGCGGGGACCTGCTGGAGGTGGTGACCAGGCTGCGCGCGGCGATGCTGAGCGAGCCCGGGGCCGCCGTGCGGGCCATCATGGGCGAGCTGGACCAGCAGCGGGCCCACACCTTCCTGGCGATCGTGCTGGAGCGGGTGGTGGAGCCCACCGCCGCGCTGATCGCCGAGGTGCTCGGCCGTGGTGCCACCCGGGGCGAGGTCCGCCCCGGGTCCGTCACCCCGCTGGTCACCGACGTCGTCCCGGCGCTGATGCTGTACCGGATCAAGATGTGCGGCGGCGCGCCGGAGCAGCTGGACCCGGCGGAGATCGTCGACGAGGTGCTGCTGCCGATCGTCCGCCAGTGAGGGCGGTCAGGTCGATGGCCGACGGGCCGGGCAGGGGGGGGCCCCGACCCGCCCGGGGC
>NZ_JBHWIJ010000099.1:18526-26123 GCF_042732255.1 Kitasatospora sp. NPDC059803
GCCCGAGCGCGGGCGGCCGGCCGGTCCGGGGCGGCCCCCGGCCCGCCGGTGGTCGGGCGGGCGGGCCGTCAGCCCGCGTCGGACGGCGCCTGGGCCGGGACGGCGGGCGCCGGCGCGGAACCCGCCTCGGCGGCCCGGGCGGCTGAGGCCTCGAAGAAGCGCAGCAGCTCCACCGGGAACGGCAGCACCAGCGTCGAGTTCTTCTCCGCCGCGACCTCGACCACCGTCTGCAGCAGCCGCAGCTGCATCGCCGCCGGGGTCTCGGACATCGTGACGGCGGCCTCGGCGAGCTTGGCGGCGGCCTGGAACTCGCCGTCCGCGGTGATGATCCGGGCCCGGCGCTCGCGGTCGGCCTCCGCCTGGCGGGCCATCGAGCGCTTCATCGAGTCGGGCAGGCTGACGTCCTTGATCTCCACCCGGTCGATGTGCACGCCCCACCCGGTGGCCGGGCTCTCCATCATGATCTCCAGCCCCTGGTGCAGGTTCTCCCGGCCGGAGAGCAGGTCGTCCAGCTCGCTCTTGCCGATGATCGAGCGCAGCGAGGTCTGGGCGACCTGGAGCATCGCGAAGGAGTAGTTCTGGACGTCCACCGTGGCCTTGACCGGATCGACGACGCGGAAGTACAGCACGGCGTCGACGCTGACGGAGACGTTGTCCTTGGTGATGCCCTCCTGGGCGGGCACCGGCATGGTGACGACCTGGACGTTGACCTTGCGCATCCGGTCGACCACCGGCACCAGCAGGGTGAGGCCCGGCTGGCGGACCTGCTCGCGCACCCGGCCGAGCCGGAACACCACGCCGCGCTCGTACTGCTGCACCACCCGCACGCCGGTGATCAGCCAGAACAGCGCCAGCACGACGACGAGAACGACAATTGCCACGTTCGTCCGACCTTCCCCGTAGCGGCGCAGCCCGGGCCGGGTCCTGAGCGGGCCCTGTCGCGCGGGTGCGAGCCGCGCAGGACAGTATGCGCCCCGGCCGCGGGGATCGACAGCCGCGTGCGCCGGGGATCCTGACGGGCCGTCCACTCCGCCGGTCCGGCGCGACCGCGCCACCCCGGCGTCGGCGGACGGACGCCCGTGGCGCGCGCCACGGGCGTCCTGGAACCCTCTTGCCTAGCCGGCGAAGGCGGCCGCGTGCTCGGCGGCGAACTCGGCGAAGGAGCGCGCCGGGCGGCCGGTGAGCTTCTCCACGTCGGGGCTGACGGCGGCGGCGTACCCGGCCGCGTACAGCCCGTACAGCTCGACCATGCCCTCGGCGCGCCACTGGTCCCAGCCCGCGTCGAGCATTCCGGCCAGGGCCGCCTCGGGCGCCAGTGCGGTGTACGCCACCGGGCGGCCCGCGACCGCGGCGAGCCGCTCGGCCAAGGCGTCGTGCGACAGCGCCTCCGGGCCGGTCAGGGTGTAGACCGCGCCCTCGTGGCCCTCGGTCGCCAGCACCTCGACGGCGGCCGCCGCCACGTCCCGGGCGTCCACGTACGACACCGCGCCCTCGCCGCCCGGCGCCGCGAGGGTGCCGGCCCGGACGCCCGCGGCCATGCCCAGGACGTTCTGGTGGAAGCCGTTCGGCGCCACGACCGTCCACGGCAGCCCGGAGGCCCGCAGGTGGTCCAGGCCGCTGACGTGCGCGCCCACGAAGCGGACGCCCTCCGGCCGCTGCTCGACGCCCGCCGCCGCGTGCAGCACGATCCGGGGCCGCCGGCCGGTGCGCACGGCCGCGTCGATCACGTTCCGCTCGTGGGTGGCCATCTCGGGGTGGACGGCCACCAGGAGGTAGACGACGTCGGCCCCGGCCAGGGCCGCGTCCAGCGAAGCCGGGTCCGAGAAGTCGGCGGCCACCCGCTCGACCGCGTCGTCCCACTCCGCCGGGCCCGGCGAACCGGCGCGCACCAGCGCCCGCACCGCCTCGCCGCGCTCGCGCAGCCCCACGACCACCTTCGACCCGACCGTACCGGTGGCACCCGTCACAACGATCACGGATGGCACTCCTCCCCGTAGCGGACGCCGACCTGATTCGACGTCAGCGCGATGATCGCAGGCGGGGCGGAGCCGATCAAGGTCGGGCCCGCCGGGCTCGGGTCGGTCGGGTGGGCCGGCCACGGTTCGCCCCGCGCCGACACGCACGGCGCCCCGCCGTTCCTCGACTTGGCGCACGCCGGGCGCTTGGATGGATCCGGCCTGGTCACCGCCCGGACACGACCGGGACACGACGCCGGGCGCGACCCCGGGCACCCGCCGGCAAGCCGAGGAGCCACCACCGTGAACGACACCCCTGACGCCGTCGACCGGGCCGAACCCGCCGCCGTGGCCGGCCGGATCGCCGAGCGGCGCGAACAACTCGGCCTCAGCGAGGACGACCTCGCCCACCAGGCGGCCATGGCCCCCCGCTACCTGCACTACCTGCTCGAAGCCGGACCGGCCTTCGACCCCGGCGGCTTCGTCCGGATCGCCGCCGCACTCGGCCTCAGCCGCGGCGAACTGCTCGAAGGCCGAGCCGACGCCCCGCCCGGCCAGGGCGGCCCCGGCCCGCACCCGCGGCTGTTCGGCCTCACCGAACCCGAGTGCTGGGAGCTGATCGGCACCCACGGCGTCGGACGCATCGCCCTGCCGCTCCAGCCGGGCCCGGTCGTCGTCCCCGTCAACTACGTCGTCGACGACGGCACCATCGCCTACCGCACCACCGAGCGCGGCGCCCCGGCCGAGGGCACCGCGCTCTCCTTCCAGATCGACCACATCGACGAGTACCTCGGCCGGGGCTGGAGCGTCCTCCTCCTCGGCACCGCCCACCACGTGCACGACCCCGCAGCCCTGCACCACCTGGTCGGTCTCCCCGGCGCGATCCCCTGGGCCGGCGGCGACCGGACCTGCTGGATCCGGATCAGCCCGGACGAGATCACCGGCCGCCGCCTGGTGAGTGACTGAACGGTCCGTTCCGGTCGCCGGGAATCGCGGTGCTGAGCGGCCGAGTTGGCGTTGTCGTACCCCTGTCGCGGACCGGTCGGCGTGGCTAGCATGAGGCGCCAACCGCAAGGAACACCGGCCCAGGCCCCCTCTTGCGGGTCACGTCGGATCAGCGTGCCCAGGTGTCCCGCGCGCCCGGCGTGATCCGCAAGAGCAGGTCCAACCCCCAAGGGAGGAACCACCCATGAGCGCAGTGGTGACCGAGATCCGCGACGCAGGCCTGCTGGACATCGACGAGGACGCCATCGTCTTCGAGGACGAGCACGACGCGGACCTCGCCCCGGTCGCGTGTCTCGCCGACCCGTGGGTCACCTACGTTCCGACGCGCTTCGACTGCGCCGTGGACTGCTGACCCGTACCGAGGAAGCGGACCGGGGGAGGGTGGAGCGATGACCACACCACCCGACCCCGGCTCCGCCGAGGCCCTGCGGCGCCGGGTCGCCGACCTGGCGGCCGCCGCGCCCGGCCCGCGCCGCCCGCTGCACACCGACGGGCACTGGTGGTACCTCCAGGACCCGCGGATGCCGGCGCGCGCCCACGGCTGGAAGCTCCACCTGTCCGCCCGGCAGGGCCAACTCCCGCAGCTGCTGGACGCGGTGGTCCCGATCCTGCTGCGCCGCACCTGCGACGCGAAGTTCGCGGCGGGCGCGGCCGTGCTGCGGGAGCTCAACAGCGGGCTGCGCGGCCCCGCGGCCGTGGGCAAGGCCGTCACGGTCTACCCGGACGAGGCGGACCTCGTCGCGCTGGGAACGGAGTTGGCCCGGGCGCTGGCCGGCTGGGCCGGGCCCCGGGTGGTGAGCGACCTCCGGCTCCGGCCGGACGCGCCGGTCTACTACCGCTACGGACTGTTCCGGGTCACGGACGACGCCGCCGACTACGGCATGACCGGCCCGGACGGGGCGGTCTTCCCCGGCCTGGCCGAAGCCCGCTACCGCCAACCGCCCTGGGCGAGCGACCCGTTCGCGCCCGTCGCGGCCGCCGCCCGGCCGCCGACCACCCGGGTCGGCGAGGGCCGGTACCGGATCACCGCCGGGATCACCCGCTCGCCGAACGGCCACGTCTACCGCGCGGTCGAACTCGCCACCGGGCGCGAGGTGGTGGTCAAACAGGCCCGCGCCCACGTCGGCGAGGACGGCGCGGGCACCGACGCGCGCGGCCGGCTCCGGCACGAACGCCGGGTGCTCACCGCCCTGGCCGGGGTGCCCGGGGTGCCGCCGCTGGTCGACTACTTCCGGCACGGCGCCGACGAGTACCTGGTCAGCGGCGCGTGCGGGCCGCGCGACCTGCGGCGCGACGTCCTCGCCGCGGGCCCGTACGACCTGCGGCCGGGCACCGGCGGGCGCGACTGGTGGCGCCTGGCGCGCGGACTGCTGCGGATCCTGGACGCGGTGCACGCGCGCGGCGTGGTGGTCTGCGACCTGAAACCCGCGAACGTGGTGCTGGACGCCGTCGGCCGCTGCTCGCTGGTCGACTTCGGCGTCAGCGCCCTCGACGGCGCCCGCCCGCCCGGGGCCACGGCGGGCTACGGGCTGCCCGGCGCCACCGGGACCGACCCCACCGAGGACTACTACGCGCTGGGCACCACGCTCCACCACGCCCTCACCGGACTCGACCCGGTGGTGATCGACCCCGACCCGGCGACCAACCGCGACCGCACCCTGGCCTGCCTGCGCGCGGCCCTCCCCGGGCCTTCGGACTCGGCGGATTCCGCGGTGGCCCTGGTCGCGGGCCTGGTGAGCCCGGACCGGGCCTGGCGCGCGGCCGCCGCCGCCGGCCTGCGGGAGGGGAAGCCGCCCGGCCGCCCCCCCGGCCCCCGGCGCGGCGGGGCGGGGCGGGGCGCCCCCCGGCGGGGGCGCGGCCCCACCCCCCGGCCCCGGACGCGCGCCGGCCCCCCCCGCGCGCGGCGGGGGGGGGGCCCCCCGCCCGCCCCCCCCCCCGCCCGCGCGCGCGCCGGCCCCGCGGCGGGCCCCGCTCGACGAGGCCGTCGACCACACCGTCGGCACCTGCGTGCGGATGGCCCGCGAGCTGGTCGCCACCGACCCGCGCGTCGGCGAACCCCGCACCCTGCTGTCGCTCTACGACGGCGCCGCCGGCCTCGGCCTCGAACTGCTGGAGCACGCGGACCGCCCCGACGCCCGAGCCGCCGCCACCGCCCTGGCCGACTGGACGGCCGCCCACCCGGCGCTCGACCGCCTCGACGGCTCGCTCTACCAGGGCCGGGCGGGCGCCGACCTGTTCCTCGCCCAGAGCGCCGCCACCCTCGGCACGGCGCCGCCCGGTACGAAGTCCCCGTACCTCCGCCACCACGAGCCCGCCGGAGCCGACCAGATCGCCGGCGCGGCCGGGCTCGGCACCGCCCACCTGCTGCTCGCCGCCCTCGGCCGGGACACCGACCGGCACCTCGCGGCGGCCGCCGCGTGCGCCACGGCACTGACCGCCCGGCCCCTCGACGACCCCGGCGAGGCGCCCAACCCCGGCACCGCCGCCCTCGCCGAGGGCTTCGCGCACGGCCGCGCGGGCGTCGCCCACTTCCTGCTCGCCCGGCCGGACGAGGCGTCCTGCCGGACCGCCCGCCGCATCGTCGACGGACTCGCCGCCGACCTCCCCCGCCTCAACGCGGCCGCCCTGCGGCCCGGGGCGACCCGCCGCTACCTCTCCTGGTGCCGGGGCCTGGCCGGCCTCGGCACGGTCCTCGTCCAGGCCGGGATCCAGTACGGCGACGACGCCCTCCTCGCCCTGGCCGCCGACGCGGCCGACACCTGCCGGACGCTCGCCCCGCGCACCGCCCTGGTGGTCCGCTGCTGCGGTCTGGCCGGAGTCGGCGACCTCCTCGTGGACCTCGCCACGGCCACCGGCGACCCCCGCCACTGGCACGCGGCGGAGCAACTGGCAGCCCTGCTCCTCACCCGGGCCGGCGGGCCGGCGGGCCGCCCGGTCTTCCCCGGCGGCGACCCGACCGCCGAGTCCCGCGCCTGGGCGGTCGGGACACCCGGAGTGCTGACCTTCCTGCGCCGGCTGTCCCGTCGCGGCGGCCCGGTGCCCGGACTGCTGCCGTCGGCCTGAACCGGCCGAGGCCGGCGATCGGGTCGGACGGGCGGACGTTCTGCGGCCGGTCGACCGACGCCCGGTGGCCCACCGCTCAGCTGCGGTCGAGGAGTTCGCGGATCCGGGCGGCGACCACGTCGGGCCGCTCGCCCTGGATGAAGTGGCCGGCGTCGACGGTCTCGTAGCGGCCGTCGGGGAGGGTTTCGGTCCAGCGGCGCTGGTGTTCCTGGAGGGCGGGGTGGGTGCGTTCGCCGCCTCGGCGGGGGCGGTCGGCGGACAGCAGGACGGTCGGGCAGCCGGGGGGTGCCGGGGGTTCGGCGCGCAGCCGGGGGACGGCGGCCGCGACGGCGCGGAATTCGCGGCGGGTCTGGGCGAGGCCGGCCGGGACGAAGTCCTCGGCGAGCATGGTCTCGTAGGTGTCGGTGGGGAAGACCCGGCGGGCGGTGCCGCTGAGCAGACGGGCCACCAGGCGGCTGCGGACCAGGGGTTGGGCGATGGCGAGCGTGCGGTCGACGCGGCGGGCGATCTGGTCGATGGCGTCGAAGGCGGGCGCGGTCTCCGGTGTGGTGTCGACCATCAGGATGCCGCGCAGCCGGGGCGCGAGGCGCTGGTACGCGAGGCGGGCGACCAGGCCGCCCATGCTGTGGGCGACCAGGACGAACCGGTCGGGGGCGACGGCCTCGGCGAGGGCGACCAGGTCGGCCGCCAGGTCGTCGAGGTCGAGCGGGGCGTCGGTGCGGGCGCTGCGGCCGAAGCCGGCCCGGTCGTAGGCGACCAGCCGGGCACGGTCCGCGAGCAGCGGCAGGACCGGGTCCCAGGAGGCGCGGCCGAGGCCCTGGCCCGACTCGAAGAGCACGACGTCCGTGCCGTGGCCGGATTCCTCGACGTGGATCGATCGCCCGTTGACGGTGATGGCCCGCCCGTTCGCCTGGCGCATGGTGCTTCCCCCCTGGGAATCGGCATCCGGGTCGTCTCCCGGACGCACTGTTTTCATCTTTGATAATGATAGCGACTGTGAAATCGTTGGGCAATGGACCTCGATGCGGTAGACCTCCTCCTTCACCCGGTGCGCCTGCGCGTGGTGCACGCCCTCGCCGGCGGGCAGGTGCTCACCACCTCGCAGCTGTGCGAGCGGCTGTCCGGCGTGTCGAAGGTGACGGTGTACCGGCACGTCGCGCTGCTCGCGGAGGCCGGCTTCCTGGAGGTCGCCGAGGAGCGCCGGGTGCGCGGCGCCGTCGAGCGGCACTACCGGCTGCGCGAGGACCGCCCGGTCGTGGACGACGCCGCGGCCGCCGCGATGACGCGGGAGGACCACCGCCGGGGCTTCGCCGCCGCGATGGCCGTCCTGATCGCCGAGTTCAACGCCTACCTCGACCGCGAGGACGCCGACCCGGCCGCCCAGGGGGTGGCCTACCGGCAGGGCACGTTCTGGCTCGACCCGGCGGAACTCGCGGAGCTCAGCGGCGAGTTGCGGGCCGTCCTGGCACCTCGGCTGGCGAACGGGCCGGCGCCGGGCCGGGAGCCGTACCTGCTCAGCCCGATCCTCTTCCCCGCCGTGGGCCCGTCCCCGGTGGAGTAGCCCGAAACGGCGG
>NZ_JBHWIJ010000100.1:0-3750 GCF_042732255.1 Kitasatospora sp. NPDC059803
CGCCGCCGCCCCCCCGGCGCGCCCCCCCCCCCCCACCCGCCCCCTGATAGACGCCGCGCGCGCCCGCGTCAGCCAGCCGGGCGGCTTCCCGGGTCGGCACCCTGGTGCCGAGCTTCGCGTATTGCTCGGCGAGGTCATCGTGTCCCTTGTCGCGCAGCGCGGTGACCACGACCGGCCGCCACCTGAGCAGGTGCCCGCCCAGCCGCGTAGGCGGCAGCTGGCTCGCGGTGCTGCCGGGGGGAGCCAGTTCCGCCAGGTGTTTGTCGACGCTGAGGCCGAGCACCCGGGCTTGGGCGGCCGCTTCGTCGCGCAGCATCTGTGCCGGGTGGACCGGTACTGGCTGCTTCGGCATCTGGTGCTCCTCAGCGGTTGGTCCGGCGTCGCGGCCGGCATCCTGCCGGGGGCCGTGCTGTTCGCAGCGGGCGCCGTTGGCGTACGGGCGGACGCAGTTCTTTGGGGTGGGGCAGTCCGGGACGGTGCAGCGCGGCTGCTCGGTTCCCGGGCTGGAGAACCCGGAGGCCCCAAACGCGTCCTGGGCCTGGGACGGCGGCTGCGGGGAGGCCGTCCCGGCCTTGTTCGCCAGGGCGTTGAGCGCGCGCTCGATGGCGTCGGCTGCCGACACCGGCCCGTCCTTGCCGGCGACCTTGCGGCGGCTCAGCATCTGGTGGCCGTAGAACGCGGTGAGGCGGTGCAGGTACTCGGGCTGCTGGGTGCCGAAGGAGAGCATGATCAACTTGGTCAGCTGGTCG
Source organism: Kitasatospora sp. NPDC059803 (assembly GCF_042732255.1). Classification (NCBI taxonomy): domain Bacteria; kingdom Bacillati; phylum Actinomycetota; class Actinomycetes; order Kitasatosporales; family Streptomycetaceae; genus Kitasatospora; species Kitasatospora sp. NPDC059803. The sequence goes on from NZ_JBHWIJ010000100.1 coordinate 750, forward strand.
TCGGACGGGTCGTCCGGCAGGTCATCGAGCATGTCCAGGCCTTCGGCCTGTTCCCGGATGATGGCCTCCGGGTGCGATGCGCGGTAGGTCGAGCGGGCGACCCGCTTGTCCATCCCGAGGTCGCGGAACAGCTTGTCGACGTTGAAGCCGGGCAGGGGGCGGATGTGGGCGGCGCTCAAATCCCGGTTCAGGGAGCGCACGCCGGTCAGGAACGCCGAGTCCCGGGCCCGGAGCTGGACGACCGCCGTGCACTCGAACGGCAGCGACCTCTCCGACTTCACCTTCCATGCCCGGTCCCGTGTGGGCTTGTCCCCGTCGAAGAGCACGACGTCCTCCAGCCGGGCGGTGATCAGCACCGGACCGTCGTGGTACTTGAGGGTGTTGATGACGTCCTTGAACCGGTTCTTCGCCTTCTGCCATTGGTCCGCGGTGATGGTCAGCTCGCTGTCCGGTGCCGCGCCGCGCTCGGTGGCCCGCCGGCGGGCCACCGCGGTCTGTTCGTCGCACAGCAGCTCCCAGAGCATGCTGGCGGAGTCGACCACGATCAGGTTGGGTTTGCCGTCGGCACCGCGCGGCTGGGCCACGGCGTAGCGAACGGCGTCGAGAAAATCCATGTAGCTGCCGTCATGACGGACGATCCGGTAGGGACCCAACTGCTTGTACTCGTCGGCGGAGTCCTCGCCCAGTTCCAGCCAGTACGTCGTGCCGACCAGGTCGGAGTTCGATGCCAGAGCCGCCTCGTACGTCTTGCCGGCCTTCTCGACGCCGGCCAGGAGCAGCCGGGGGAAGGCGGGGACGCCGCTGGGCTCGTCGACTGCACGATCAAGGCGGCGAGGCGGGAGCAGGAGTGTCACGGGTGTCCTCTCGGTTGTCCGGGTTGCTGGCCCGGTGATGCTGCCGGGTCGGGCAGCCTTAGATCCCCTCCTTAAGTGTAACATGTAAAATGATTATCAGGGGTGGAGGATTCTTGAGACCGGCCGGTCGACCGGCTCATCGACCTGCGGGTCCAACGCCACGTTGGCCGCTGCGTACCAGGCGTCGAGAAGCTCTGCTGTCCCCGCCACGTCCGGGTCACCGGGATCGCCTGGGCCGCTCGCCGCTGAACCGCCCGGAGCCGACCACCGCGTCACCGCCGCCTCGTACCGGACCCGCGCGGTATCCGGGTCCAACAGCAGTGCCGCGCCCAGTTCCTCCCAGCTCGTCCCCTCCAGGCGCGCTGTGATCACCGTGCGGTCCAGTGCTTCAAGCGCCAACGCCCGCAGGTGCCTGACCTCCCGGATCCGGTCTCTGGCTGGCCGGCGGGTCGACGTGGTGCCCACCAGAGCGGCAGCGAACTGGGCGACATCGCGCTGGGCAACCGCCGCGGCCACCTGGGCGCGGGCTGCCGGGCCGTACTCGGGCATGGGGGAGCGTCCTCTCGTGGTCTCCCCTCGCACCTTAGCCACCCTGGCTGTGAACCGGCGGCGCGCCGGCCCGGGTCGACGGGTCACCACCGCACCGGCTCACGGCGGTCCGGACGCAGAAACTCCAGCGCCATGGCGCTTTCCCCGAGCCGGGAGACGATCCGGTCGCCGAGGACCTTCGCGATCTGCGCGGAGTGCAGATTGGTGGCGATCACGGTCGGCAGGCCGGAAGCGATCCGCGCGGACAGCAGGTCGCCGGTCGCCTGGCGTACGGCCTCGGTCGCTTGGCCGTCCATCTCACCGCACAGTTCATCCAGGATCAGCAGCTTGCACCGGTCGTGGAACTCCCTGACCTGGAGCGCCGTGAGCCCGGCCGGTGCCCCGTCAGGACGTAGCCAGCGCACGTAGTCGCCGTGCCGGACGTACCGGGTCATGATCCCGGCCTGGACGGCGAGCGACCCGAGGGCGATCGCCGCGGCCGTCTTACCCGAGCCCACGTTTCCGAAGGCGATCAGGTGCTGCTTGGTTTCCTGGCCGGCGGCGATCCGCTTCACCCAGTAGGCGAGGGCCTGGGGATGCTGGTCGTCGTCGAGCAGCACCCCACCCTCGGGCAGTCCGCCGGGCGGCACGCAGACGTGGTGCCGAAGGTAGGCCCGATGCCGGGCCCGCTCCAGGCTCTTGAGCCAGGCCGTTACGTAGATGCCCAACCGGTACTCGTCCGGCCGCTCCCACACCACGCCGTCCTGCACCGGCACCGTGCCGCGAGCGCGCTGCTCCATCGTCCCCCTGGCCATCACCCCGCGTGCCTGGCGGATCGCCAGCGCCTTGACCGTGGCCGCAGTGTCCGCGGCCGTCAGTTCCCGTCCGAGCGTCAGCTCCGCGATCGAGGCAACCATGTCGGGTCCGCCCTTCACCGGCTGTTCAGCGCGTTCAGCAGCTCGTCGGCCGCTGGCTTCGCGGCCTGCTGCTCCGACTGGGGGTGGGAGGCGGCATCGTCGTACATCGGCGCCGCACCGCGCCGTCCCTGCTGTACGGCCTTTCCGGCGGCCGTGCCGAGAGCGGCCTGCCACTGTTGCGCCGAGGGAACATGCTTGCCGCAGGCGAGCAGCGCGGCCCAGATCTGCTGTTTCGTGTACCCGGCGTCGGCGGCGCGCTTGATCATCCCCATCAGCATCGGGAAGCCGTTCTTGGCGCCCGCCCACGGACCGAACTCGGCCTGGGCGTGCTCCCACCACCTTGTGGCACCATCCCGCGCGAGTTGGTCGAGCCTCGCTTGTTCCGCCGTCCGGTCCGCCCGGCGGCGGTCGGTGTTCTCCCGCTTGTTGGACTTCGGGCGGGGCGGCTTGCCGTCCCCGCCGGCCGGCGCGCCCAGCTCGGCGTCGGCCTGACCGTGCACGTCAGCGGGGTCCGCACCTGGGGGCGGGTGACCGGGGAGAGTTATAGGGGCTATTTGGGGGTCTTCAAGTCCCCCCTGAACGGACTGAGAGTCCCCCCTGCCGGGGGGGTGCGACGCCCCCCCGGCGGAGTCATGCCGGGGGGGCCGGTTGGAGGGGGGGGGCAGCGGGGCCGGCGCGCCCCGCGGCGCCGGGGGCCGCACG